>JAHZJA010001336.1 GCA_022601155.1 Deltaproteobacteria bacterium
GGCACGGCGCGGGTGCAGGCCACCTTCACACCCGACGCCGCGGATCCCGATCCCTCCAACAACCAGGGCGTCGCCACCTTGGTGGTCGGCGAGCCACCCAAGGTCCGGATGATCGCGGGCTCCGAGGCCGACGGCGAGGCGCTGGCCCGGGCGCTACGGGCCGAGCGCATGGACGTGGAAGTCGTGGAGATCGAGTCGATCACCCCCGCCCACGCCGACTTTTCCGAGGTCGACCTGGTCGTGCTCGCCAACGCCCCGGCCGCGGCGGCGCCCGGCGGCAAGGCGATGGACGAGACCTTCATCGACAACCTCGGCCGCTACGTCGACGCGGGCGGCGGCCTGGCCGTCTTGGGCGGACCCATGGCCTACGACATGGGCGGCTACAACTACACCGATCTGGCGCGGGTGCTCCCGGTACGCCTCGATCAGGTCGACCCCGAGATCGAGTCCGCGGCCACCATCGTCATCATCCTCGACAAGTCGGGCAGCATGTCGGCCTACGCCGGGCTGTCGAAGACCAAGATCGAGCTGGCCGACGAAGGTGCGGCCGCCTCGGTTCGATTGCTGCGCCCATTCGACCGGGTCGCGGTGATGTCGGTGACCGAGGAAGTGTTCATGGAGGTCGAGCTCCAGTCGGTCCACAGCCCCAAGGCCATCGAGCGCAAGATCCTCAGCATCCGGGCCGGCGGCGGCGGCATCTTCGTCTACACCAGCCTCGAAGCGGCGTGGGAGGTGATGAAGAAGACCGACACCCCGCTGCGTCACGTCATCCTGTTCTCCGACGCCAGCGATTCCGAGGAACAGATCAAGGGTGTCACGTTCGGAACCTACGGCACCGGCCCCACCTCGCAGTCGCTGGCCAAGCAGATGCGAGACTCGGGCATCACCACCTCGGTGATCGGTATCGGCGAGGAGCACGACTCCGACACCGAGTTCCTCAAGGAGCTGGCGGCCGCCGGCGGAGGCCGGTTCTATCTCACCTCCGATGCCGCCAAGCTCCGCGGGCTGTTCGTCGAGGAGACCGAGCGTCTGGTCGACTCCTCGCTCCACGAGATCAAGTTCCGTCCCACCGTCAAGGCGCCCCACCCCATCGTGGCGGGCATCGCCTACGAGTCGGGCCCGCAGCTGCGCGGCTACCAAGAGATGGAGGCCCGCAGCACGGCCGAGGTGGTCCTGGCCGGGCCCAACGGCGACCCGCTGCTCACCACCTGGCGCTACGGCTTGGGTCAGGTCGTCGCCTGGTCCAGCGACAGCGGACCGCGTTGGTCGGAGGACTGGCTGACGTGGGACGGCTACGGCAAGCAGTGGACACAGATCGCACGCTGGGCCCTGCGAAGCCACCAGGGCGACGAGACGGCGATCGAGGTCGACTTCGTCGGGGGCCGCGCCGAGGTCCGGGTGGCTCGCCGTGGCAACGACGGACTCACCCTCGACGAGGGGGGCCTGCGCGCCCGGATCGACGATGGCGAGGATGCCGTGGAGGTTGCGCTGCGCTCCGCCGAGCCCGGCCTGTGGAAGTCGGAAATCCGAACGCGATCGGACAAGACCTACAAGGTGGAGGTCGTCGACGACACGGGCGCCGTGCTGGCCACCGATACCTTTGCCCCGCCGCCCTCGCCGGAGCGACGCCATCGTACGGTGGACGCCGCCTGGCTCGACGGACTGTCCGCACAGACGGGCGGCGAGCGGGAGCCCGCCTCGTTGCACCCCACGCCCAGCGCCTCGGTCACCAGCCACGTGCAGCGACTATGGCCGTGGCTGATGCTGCTGGGGCTGGCGCTGCTGCCCTTCGATGCGTTCCTGCGACGGCCGGCCCGGGTCATCTGAATCCCGCGGAGCGCGGCCGCCATGGCCGGTCGCCACGGTGCCTCGGCCGAGCGCCGCCCCACGCCACCGCCCCGAGCCAGGCTACGGCGTCGGCTCGGTGCGGGCCAGCAGCGCGCGCCGTCGTTGGTCGATCGCGTCCAGTTCGTCGCGAACGCCGGTCAGCCTCGACGCGATCATCTCCGGGCCAGGCAGCAACTCGAGCACCATGCACCCGGTGGAGTTGAAGACCTTACCCTTCCAGTGATTGCAGTCGGACTGTGGCCGCTCGAACTGGACTCCATCGCTCACGACCGATCGCATCAGTGCCTCGAAGATGCGGTCGACGCTGGCCAGCGTCGCACCTCGATCGAACAATTGCGTCGCCGTCGCCTCTTGGCTCATCGCATCGACCATCGTTCGGGCCACGAGATACTCGCCGATCACCGTGTGGCGTAGCACGCGGTGATCGGTCCCCATTGCGTCGATGGCTGCGCGCAGAGCCGTCCGCTGGGCCAGCCCCCCGTGCGTGCGCACATCGTGCTTCCAGAGCATCAAGTCGGCCACGGTCAACGCCTCGTGCACCGCCCTCACCGCCACGACTCCCGCGAGCACGCCGTGGGCCGTGGCCAGGTACTCACCGCTCATCCGCACGAGGTCGGCGCTGATGCGTAGACCGGCGTCCCAGTCCCCCTGCGCGCCACGGTGCAACGCCTCGACCAGTGCGAGTCGGTGAAGCGACAGCAACCCCACGTGGTTGCAGTCGCGCTCGATCGTCAGCGGGCATCCGTCGGCGTACTGCCGTGCTGCTGCCGCGCGGTGCCACGCCGCGAGAAGATCGGCCCCCGGAGGCTCCTCTAGCACCACCTCCAGCTCCGCCTCGACGTTGCCGACCGTCGCCCAGACCACCGCCCGTTCGAGCTGGGCCTCGGGGCCTCGCAGCGCCTGCATCAACGACTGCAGTGACGAGACACTGTCGAGCTCGGCGGAGACCACCGCAGCCTCGTTGGCCACGACCCACCCGTTGTTGCCGAGGGCAACGGTCGGGAGATCGGCCTCGGTCCACGCTGGCGGGGGCGGGTCGGTGCGGGAGCATTGAAGCACGGTCACGGCGACCGCGACCAACGCCGCCAACAACAGCAACGGCTTGAGCATGCGGCGCAGCCACGGTGTCCTCGTCTGTGGTTGCATGGGCATCGTCGCAGTGGTGATCGTACGCCGAAACCGGCGGCCTCAACCCGCACCCGTTTGCGAGTAGTCCTCGAGCCGGTGCAGCCATGGATCGACGACGGCGACAACCCGCTCGGGGTCGCGGGCCCAGCGAAAGTGGGCCATGCCGCGCCCGTCATCCAGCTGCACGTGATGCCGATCCACGGGAGCCCGCGGCATCTTGTCGACCAGGTGCCGCATCGCGACCGGTGGCGCCCAGTCATCGGTGGCCATGGTGATGGTGAGCACGGGGCGGGTCTGCGTGCTGGCCTCCGCTTCCCAGTCACGATCGCTGCCGTGCAACCGATAGCGACCCGTGCGCGCGCAGTGGCCCCAGTCGCGCATCAGCGTGCGAGCTTCCCAGCCGCCGAACCCCACCGCCTTGCCCGGAAAACGCCCAAACACCCGGCCCAGCGTCGGGAACACGCTGCCGGCCACCAACACCCGCCACCGCGCGAGCCCGGACCAGTTGCGGTGGAATAGCGAGCCCGCCGCAACCAGCACGACCCCCGAGACCCACGGCGGCAACACCGGGCCGGCGAGCACCGTCAGCTGAGCCCCCAGGCTGTGACCGCCCATCACGGCCGGCACACCATCGAAGCGCTCGCGCAGCACGGCCCATGCGGCGGGAATCTCCAGCGCGACCAGCTCGTGGTAGCCAAAGTCGACACCACGGCTGGGGCGAACGCTGCTGCTGCCCACGCCCCTGGGATCCATCACCGCGACCGCGTGGCCCTTGGCCGCCAGCGCCTCGGCGAAGGGGCGGTAGTAGCCCGCCGCCACCCCGAGGCCCGCGTGAAACAACATCACGGTCTTCGGTGATGGTGGCAGCCACACCGACAGCGCGCTGGTGACCCCATCCGCCGCGGTGACGGGCATCGTGGTGTGGACGATGCTCATCGGTGGCCCTCCGGGTTGGCAACGCCCTGGCGACCGAGCGCATGCACGATGGCCGCGACCACGGCGTCCACGTGGTGCCACTGTATCGCCACCGAGGACGCACCCCGCACCTGTTCCACCAGCATCTCGATCGTCGCGCGACCGACGAGCATCGGGGGCCGACACCACAGCAGGCGCTGCGTCACCGCGGCGACGAGGTCGGCGGGACCCGGCTGGTCGTCCGTCGTCCCCGGCCAGCTGCGTAGCTGCTCGCGCGCGTCGGCCCGCAGCCGCTCGCCATCGATCTGCCGCCATGCGATGTCCTCGGCCTCCATGGCTCCGGTCGGCCTCGCGTCGGCAGGCGCCCCCACGGGCAACGGCGGAGGCGCGACCGAGTCCGGCGGCAGCTGCTCGGCATCCTCGGCCTGCAAGCTCGTCACGTAGTCTTCGTAGCTGTCGTTGGCGACGACCGTGAGCACGTTGACCTCCGGGTCCCGCACCCGATGCCCGCGATCATCCACCGCCAGCCGCACCCCGCGACCGATCTCCTGGCGTTTCTTCATCGCGGAGCGAGAGGGCGCCAGCGTACAGATCTGGAACACGTTGGGATTGTCCCAGCCCTCGCGCAACGCCGAGTGCGACACCACGAAGCACACGGGCTCCTCCAGCGACAGCAGCCGCTCCTTGTCGCGCATGATGAGCGTGTACGCGTCACCATCGGCGGCGCTGTGCCCCGTGCGTGAATCGACAGCGGTGACCGCCCCTCGCTTGCGGTGCATCGCAAAGTAGGCGGCGCACACCTGCCGCGCCGGGCGCTGCGCCCACGCCGGGTATTCGGCCTTGAGTTCGTCGTAGCACCGCATCAGTTCCCTGCGCACGATTCCCGTCTCGCCGGCCCAGTCTTCCACGCGCTCGACGAACAGCAGCGACAGCACCTTGATCCCACGCGGCCGCAGCTGTGCCTGGCGGCGAAGGTGCTGCTGCACCGTGGCCCGCACCTGCGCGGCGATCCGCTGCGTGCGATCGTCGATGCCCACGGCCAGGGGCGCGACCTCGATGCGCTTGACCAGCCCCTGCTCGTACGCCTGTCGTGGCGTGAGGCGATGAACGAGCGCGTGTCGGGTGCGATGGGTGGCGCTATAGCGAAGGACCCACACCGGGTCGAGGTCGGCGAGTGCCGCACGACTGCGCGGGCTCTCCATGCGCTGCGGCTCATCGAGCACCACGACGGGGCGCACCGCCTGCAGCAACGCCAGCGGCGTGCGACCGCCAAAGCCATCATGCGGCTGACGCATCCGATTGCGCGCCTTGTTGAAGGCATCGAGGGTGAGCACCATCAGCTCCACATCGGAGGAACACGCGAACGTTCGCAGGCGGCCCAGCTGCTGCCCGTCGTAGGCGAAGAACCGATGCCGCAGCCCAGGGAGCAGCGCCTCGAAGTGGTCGCGGGTGATCCTCAGCGTCTTGAGCACGCCTTCGCGTACGGCCACCGATGGCACAACCACCACCACCTTGCGCAGGCCATGACGGCGCGCCAGCTCGAGCACGGTCCGCAGATAGACGTACGTCTTGCCGGTACCGGTCTCCATGTCCACGGTCAGCTGGGGCCACCCCACCCCAGGGTCGACCGGCGTGACCGGAAGCCCAGCGCGCTGCTGCACCCCGTTGAGATTGGACCACAGCTGGGCCAACGGCAGCCTCGGCTCGTTGGCCACCACGCCCTGCGCCCGGCCAGCCCGCAGTGCCTCGGCCACGCTGACGTAGGGGTGCCCCCGCAGCACGTCGAGCACCGCGTCCATCGCCACCCGCTGGTGCGGCTGGTCGGGCTCGAACCGGAGCTTCACAGTAGAGACAGCCGATGGCGCCGCGCCAGGTTGAAGGCCAGTGTGTCGTCCAGCGCCTCGGCTCGACATGCGATGGACGTCGAGGCGTGCAGGCCCCACCCCTCCACCTGGGTCCGCGACACCGAGGGCAGTCCGCACACCACCATGCTTCGCTCGCCGTGCCCCAGCCGCCATGTTCGTGGGCCGAGCTCGCTGACGCGGGCCGACAGGGGAAATCCGGCCGCGGCCGCGACATCCCACGGATCGAGCTCGGGAGGCGGCGTCGACCTGTCCACGAGGCGGAAGTCGCGAAGGCCTCGGTCGGCGGGGCGAGCGGCTGCGACACGCAGCCGGGTGATGTCTGCGATCGTCTCGGCCCCCAGCGCACGAGCGGGCGCGTCCTCGGCCAGCACCTCGGGTAGCTGCACCAGCACGAACCGACGCGTCCCCCCATCGAGCGCATCGAGCTGATAGACCGCCTCCGCGGTCGTCCCCGAGCCCGCAAAGAAGTCCAGCACCAGGCCGTCGCCGTCGGTGGCCAGCTGCAGGCAGCGCTGGACCAGCGCGATCGGCTTGGGGTGGTCGAATGCCGCCACCCCCAGCCGCTCCCGCAGCGTGCGGGTGCCCTGCTCCGAGCGGAACTCCGACTCGTCCCACAGCGACCGCGCCTTGGTGGTCTGCGCCCGATACTTCTCGTAGATATTGAACACGCCGTCACGCCGACGCCGTGCGACCACCTCACTGCCGGCCGTGTCTCCGGTGGCAATGGCTGCGGTCAGCCGCGGCTGGCCCCATCGCCACACGCTTTCCGCCCCCTCTTTGTTGCGCGGCTCCACGCACTCGGTCCCCGCGCTCGGCGTCAGGCTCACCGGGCACAAGCCATCGTCGTCGGCTCGCTCCGGATCGACGTGGATCGGGTAGAACAAGTTGGGGCGGTTGGCGGGCGAAAATCGGGGGTTGCGGTTGCGAAGCTCGCGGAGCTCGTAGGGCCCCTTGTCGTCGCGGTGGCGGGGCAGCGGCCCTGTGCGGGGCAGCGGTCGCACCGGGGCATCGGGGGTCTTGCCGTAGCACAGCAGGTACTCGTGGGTGGTGGCGATCCTCAAGTAGTCGCGTCCGCCACGGTTGCCCACCACGACCACCTGCGCCACGAAGCACTCCGGTCCAAAGATCTCGTCGAGCAACACGCGAAGGTGGTGCGCCTCGTTGTCGTCGATGCTGACGAACATCAGCCCGTCGTCCGCGAGCAGCTCGTGGGCCAGCCGCAGCCGTGGCTCCATCATCGCAAGCCAGTGCGAATGGAACCGACCGTGGCTCTCCGGGTTGGCCACCAGCCGAGCACCCGCTTCATCGGCCTGGCCGCTGCGGCGCAGGTAGTCTCCCGTCGCCTCCGCAAAACGGTCGCGGTACACGAAGTCGTGCCCCGTGTTGTACGGCGGGTCGATGTAGATCGCGTCGACGCTGGCCGCGTAGGCGGGCCGCATCAGCTTGAGCGCCTCGAGGTTGTCTCCCTCGATGAGGGCATCCCGGGCCGAGCCAAAACCCCATGACGACGCAGCAGATGCCTGCAGCCGACAGCGGGGCTCCTCGTGGGCCTGGAGGATCGCCCCGTCCTTGCCTGCGTAGCGCAGGCCGAAGGGCTCAACCACCGGCGGCGTCCAGGGGCGTGGCGACCAGGCCTTCGGCGCACAGTCGAGCTTCGATCCGACGGCCAGCCCACGCCTCGCCGCCCGGCGACATGCTCACCCGCAGGTAGTCGTCGGTGAGCCCCTCCCACTGGCCGTCCCGACGCGGTCGTCGATGCACCACCATGTCGACCTGGGTGCCTGCAGCCGCCCCATGGCGCGCGCGCGTGGCCTCCTGCGACAGCGCCCGCAGCCGAGCTCCCC
>JAHZJA010001337.1 GCA_022601155.1 Deltaproteobacteria bacterium
CCCCGGCCGCGATCGTCCGCTGGGGCACCCGAGGAATCCAACGCACCGTGGTGGGTCGCCTCGACGACATCGCCGACCGGATCGAGCGCGAGGGCATCCGCCCGCCCGCCGTGCTGGTGGTGGGCCAAGTGGTCGAGCTTCGCGAGCAGCTGGCGTGGGTGGAGCAGCGTCCTCTGTTCGGCCAGCGCATCGTCGTCACCCGCTCCGCCGAGCAAGCCGCCGGTCTGGTGCTCGACCTGTCGTCGTGCGGTGCCGATGCGGTGGTGTTCCCTTGCCTGGGCGTCGCCCCCCCCGAGGATCCCGCCGCACTGGCCCGCGCGGTGGCCAGCATCGGTGAGCACGACGGGCTCATCCTCTCCAGTCCCAATGGGGTTCGAGCGTTCTTCGATGCCCTCGACCAAGCAGGGCTCGACGTGCGCTCGCTGGCCGGGCGGCACGTGGCCGTGATCGGCTCGGGCACCGCGACCGCGTGTATCGCCCGCGGTCTTCGCCCAGACCTCGTCCCCGACCGTGCGCGCGCCGAGGGCCTCATCGACGCGCTCGCCAGCGAGGGCCGACTGTCTGCTCGCTGGCTACACGTACGCGCCGACGAGGGCCGCGGGCTGCTGGGCAAGGCCATCGTCGAGGCCGGAGGGCACTACACCCTCGCCATCGGATACCGAACCACCCGCCCCCAGGTCTCTGCGCGCCTGCTCGCGTCCCTGCGACCACCGGCCGACGGAGGCGAGGGCTTCGACGCGGTGGCCCTGGCCAGCGGCAAGGCGGCCCGTCACCTGCTGCAGACGTTGGGCGAGGCGTGGGGCGAGGCCGAAGCGCGCGCCCGCCTGGATGCCGCGACCATCGTGTGTCGCGGTCCGGTGACCCGCGCGGCCGTGGAGACGCTGGGGGTGCGGGTGGACGCGACCGCGACAGCACCGACCGACGAGGCCGTGGCCGAGGCCCTGCGCGCCGCCTTGGGATCTTCCCCGGACTCGTGAGGCGGCGTGGTGGTTGGCCACCCCCACGCAAAGCGAGCCTCGTCGGCGACGAACACAGCCCCTCCGCGTACGACCGAACCGACCGCGCGTGATCGCCCGCTCGGCGGCCGGTCGACGCAATTGACGCGCGCTCGGGCCGGAATCGAAACCAGTGCATGTTTTTCTTTTCGTCTCGCGCGACCCCTGCCCTCGGCCGGCGTTTGGGCGGCGCAAGACACCCACCATGCGCTGCGCTCCACTCCCGTCCCTCCTCCTGCCCATCTCCAGCATCACCCTTGCTGTAGGTCTCGGTGCCTGTACCGTCGAGCGCCAGTTCGAGGCTCGGCCCGACGACGCGTTCGAAGACCGCGTCGACGGCGACGACATCTCGCTGGGCTGTCTCGAAGCCCTCGCCGACAAGCTCGAAGACCGCATCGCCACCGTCGACAAGGTCCTCGGCGTCCTCACCGACGGGGCCATCGACGTCAGCTCGGCGGGCGCCGACGACATCGCGGCGAAGATGTCCGCCCAGGTCGTCAAGTACCAGGCACAGCGCACCGCCCTGCACAACGCGCTCAACAAGGTCCTCCAGGTGATCTCCAGCCGTGGCATGCAGTGCGTCCTGGGGGCCTGTGGCACATGGTTTTCCATGGCCGGCACCGCCGACGCAGCCGAGTGGACCTGGGAGGACTCGGTCGACCTCGTGCTCGCCGCGATCGACGAGTACCTACCGCTGCTCGACCAGCGCACCGCCTTGCTCGCACAGCTGAGCCTCGCCACCGATCCCACGCAGATCGCCCAGCTCGAGCAGCAGCTGGCGGTGCTCGAGCAGCAGATCGAGAACCTGTCCGATGGCATCCACCACGATCTCGACAGGCTCGGCCTCGACGAGTACCTCGACGCGCTCAGCCGCATCGAGGAGTCGTTCGCGCTGTTCGACACCGCGTGCGTCCCCCTCAGCTGCCTGAGCTTCTGTGCCGACCCCACCCGCGACGACCCGGTGGTCTTCGGCACGGTTCCCGTCGTGGCGACCTTCGATGGCGCCTCCCACATGCTCGGAAGTCAGTCCACCGGGCTCAACCCGGTCGACTACGCGGGGACGACGATCTGGACGGGCGAGGTCACCGTCAACGAGTGCCGCGACCCCGGGTACCTCGGCGGCGGACACCCGACCTATGGCGACCATGCGGTGCTCAGCTGCCAGTACCTCGGCGGCGAGGATGTGCGCTGGCACTTCGAGACCACGGGGTATCCCGTGGGCGGCCACGACTTCATCAAGACCGGCTGCGACTATTCGATGTTCACCTCCGAGCTCAACGCCGAGGTCGGACCGCTCGAGGAGTTTTCGACCTACGCGGCATGCGACACGGGCACCGGCATCCACAACGGCCCGGTGCAGTTCGACCTGCAGCTGTCCACCCCGGTCAAGCTCGGGGGCGGATGCGAGGGCACGAGCGCGTGCGATGACACCTGCGCCGGCGCGTCGACCTGCACCTCGTGTCCGGCCGACTTCGACGCCACCGGCGAGGTCGACTTTGGCGACTTCTTGCAGTTCAACTCCATGCTCGGCCAGTCGGGAGCAGGCCTGGCCGAGGACCTCGACAGCAACGGCACCGTCGATTTCAGCGACTTCTTGATCTTCGGCCAGCGCATGGGCCCCTGCCCCGGTGCGTGACGCTCGTGTCTGTCGCTGGCGCCCCATCGGCGGCCTCGATGGCCGACGGCGTCGGCGAGCGGCCCGCTCCGCGTCGAGCGGCAAGGCCTCATCGCCAGCGACGACGAGCGGGCGAAGCATTCGCGCTCGCCCCTCGACCAGCAACCAAACGCCGATGGATCGCCCCCTTCGGTCGGGAGCGATCCATCACGTCCACTGGCGATCATTCAGTGGCTGCAGGCGCGCGCTGCCGCACGATGAACGCGGCCAGCTCGGCGAGTCGCTCGTCGTCGATCTTGTCGGTCCCGAACTTGGGCATCTGCGCCTCTTCACCGAACAGATCCGGTTGGCTCGAGTCGCGGATGATCCGGGCGACCCACGCCGCCGAGCCATGGCCCAGCAGGTTGGGGCCGCTGCCTTCGGCCCCCGCCTCGATCTCGTGACAGTTTTGGCAATCGGCCTCGTCGTCCCACAAGGTCTGCCCCGCGGCGGCCAACGTTGCATCCACATCGGACTCACCCTGCAGGCGCCACAGAAACTCGACGATCGCATCGAGCTGGTCGTCGGGCAGCGGCTCGATCTCGTCGACGACGTTGCCTTGGGCCGTGTAGGCGCTCATGCCGTCGTGCTTGGTGCCTCCAAAGAAGCGCACGTCGTTGGGGTCGCGGATGAGTGCCGCCAACCATTCCCGGCTGCTGTAGTCGGTGAGCGACGGAGCCTCTTCGCCCCCCAGCCCACCCAGCTCGTGGCAATTGGCGCAGTGCTCGTCGTACAGCGCCCGTACCTTGTACTCGGGGTCGTTCTGAAAGACCGCGGGGCCCCCTTGCGGCAGCACACCGTCCAGCGCAAAGGTCCGAGCCCGTTGCGCCTGGGTGTACGCCTGCGCCATCGCCTTTTGGTACGACTCGTTGTTGGCGTCCTGCGACAGCGACAGCCCGGTCAGCGCCACGACGCCAGCGAGCATCAGCCCCAGGACCGACAACACGCCCAGCCGCCCCACCTTCCCGGCCATGCCGTCGACGAACGGTACGACCACCAGGAACGAGACGGCCGCCCCCGGGATGACCATGGTGGCGATAGGCTCGAGGGATCCTTCGAAGAAGGTCCTCAGCTTGTACAAGAACAGGAAGTACCACTCCGGTCGGGCCTGGAATCCCGAGGTGGGATCGGCAGGACCAAACAGCTCGGAGCCGTGGCTGCTGATGGTGACCGCCACCAGCGTCCCGGCCACCAGCACCATCGCCAACATGTCGATCAGCAGCTGGCCCGCCGCGAATGCCTGGACCCGCACGGTCCCTTCTTCAGCCTGCTTGGCCTGAGCACGACGCCCGAGCACGACGATGCCGGTCAGCAGCGCCGCCGCCACCAGCGGCAGCACGAACGCATGCGCCGCACACAGCCGCGTGAGGGTGAGATTCCCGGGCTCGGCCCCGCCCTGCACCACCGTGCGCAGTGCCCCGCCGCCGGGAGTCTGCTCCATGATTCCAAGCTCGACCTGCGCGGCCCAGTAGCCCTGCTCGTCCCACGGCAGGATGTTGCCGGTCACCCCCAGCGCCATCGTCACGATGAGCAGACCGACGGCCGCGATCCACACCATCTCTCGCGGGCGTCGGTACTCACGGCTGACGGCCAGCGAGAACAGATAGGCCACGATCGCCAGCAGCATCGCCGACGTGCCGTAGTGATGCAGCCCGCGAATGATCCAGCCCGAGGCGATCTGATCGTTGAGATACGCGGTACTCGCCCACGCATCGGTGGCCGAGGGGCTGTAGTGCGCCGCGAGCAACACACCGAGCACGGCCTGCTGCACGAACAGGTACACCAGCACCGCCGGAAGCACATTGGCCAGCCGCGGCCCCCCGGGCACGGGGTGGTTGGCAAAACGACGCCACAGCCCGGGAAGGGCGGTCCGCTCTTCGAGCCACGCCCACATCAGACGGGCTCCTTGGCGTCGGTGCCCTGCTTGAACCTCTGGTAGCGAATCGCCACGAGGTCGCCCTCGGTCTGCACTTCGAGGCTGTCCATGCCGCGGGGCGAAGGCCCCGTCTCCACTCCGCCATCGAGCGAGAAGAACGAGTCGTGGCAGGGGCAGATGAACTTGCTGTTGTCCGCGTCGTAGTCGATGGCGCAGCCCAGGTGGGGGCACACCGTCGACATCGCCACCAGCTGACCTTCGGCGTCTTGCCGCACCCAGGCCGAGCCGATCTTGACGTGCACCGCACGGTTCCACGCGTCGACGGTGTCGGAGAACAGGTCGACCTTGACCGGAGTGGTGCCGACGAACTGAGCCAGCTTCCCCACCGGGATATAGGCGTCCGAACCCGACGTCGTCGGCGTCCGTAGCGGATGGATCAACACCGACACCGCGGGCGCCGCCGTGACTCCCGCAACGCACACCCCCCGCGCGCCCGCCCCCGCGAGCATGAACCTGCGTCGCGACGCATCTTCGGGAGGGGGCGTCCCTGCCGAGTCATCGTCGCTCGGGTCTGGTCCTCGTTCACCTTCGGCCATCGCTTCGTTTCGCTTTCGTCGGGGTCATGAGCAGCCAAGTGCTCTAGCAAGGGCGTCGACCAGAACGCCCGCCCACGGAGAGTGTAATGAGGCTCGACCGGCAGCGCGCAGCAACGCCTGTGTCGGCTCCCGAATATGCGTACGACGGTGTCGAGACGTTACCGAGCCGTACAGGGTCACCGCCGGGCTCGGGGGCGCGACATCGGTCGCGCAGGGGCGGCCGCGGCCGCCCACGCAAGGCGCTGTACCGCGCACGAGCAGCGGAATGGCCGCCGTCACGAGCCGACGACCCGGAGCGAACAATGCTCACTCCCGCAACCGTCGGCACCCGCGCGTCTGGGGCAGTCGTCCCCACCGGGCTCGGGTCTGCCAACCGAGTGACCTGGCACACCTCGATGCCACTCGGGCGGAGGCCCGAGCTGGGACGGCCTGGCTGCTGGCGACCGAACACCCCTACAAGGGTACACTGAGGGCCGATCCACTGATTCTTACGAGCCGTTTCCGACGAACTTACTTTGCCCGAAAACTCCGCCGATCCATGGCAGCTTCTGCCTCGTAGCAGCTCGGATGACCGCCCCCGTCGGGACGGTGAAGCTCCGAGGGCCGGGCGTCGGCATGGCCTGTCTAAACCCTTGGCACCTCGTGCCCCAATAACCCAATCGAATAGGACCGAGATGAGGAACAAACGAACATGGACGACCGCGCTGGGGCTTGCTGCCCTCGTTGCGGCCGCCGTACAGCTCGAGCCGCGGGAAGTGACCGCGGCCGACCACGGTGATTCCCCGATGGCCGCCGCAAATGCTGCGGCCGACATCGCCGATTTCTACGCGTGGGAGACCTCGCGGGGAACCGTGGCCGCCGTCATCACGTTTGCCGCGGGGATCGCCCCCGGCGGCGACCCCCTGTACGACGACAGCATTCTGTACACCATCCACATCGACAACACCGCCGATCCCGCGGAAGTACCGTTTTGGCAGGACAACGGGAACGACAACGCGTCGGACATCCAGATCCTGGTGCGCTTCGGCCAAAACAACGTGGGCGACTGGGGCGTACAGCTGGTCGACGTTCCGGGCTCCGATGACGTGATGGTCGGACCCGTGGGCGAGGACATCGTCAGCGGCGCGGCCACGGCCGTTGCCGGAATGTACGACGATCCATTCTTCTTCGACGGTGATGGCTTCAACGCCACCATCGCCGCGCTCATCGACCCGACCGAAGCGGCCGACGTCATGTTCTCCGGCTTGGGTGGCGACGCCGTCGACACCTTCGCGGGCACGAACACCATGGCCATCGTCGTCGAGTTCGACGCAGCGATCGCGGCCGGTGCCAAGGACAACACCTACATTCAGATGTGGGCGACGACGGGTCAGGTGGCACGATGAAGCTCCTCGACAAGACCTTTCCCGCCCTCGTCGTGGCCGGCCTGGCTCTGGCAGGTTGCCCTGGAGACGACACAGGAGGAACCGGCGGCTCCGCTGGCGACTCGACCGGCTCGACCGGTGCGACCACCAACAACCCCAACACGACCAATCAGGCCGACTCGACGACCAACGGCGATCCGACCGAGGGCAACACCGACAGCGAGACCGACAGCTCGTCGACCGGTGAAGAGCCCGGGCCCTTCGTGTTCGACGAGACGCCCCCCGAGGGCTACGACCGCATCGATCGCTCGGGCTTCCCCGCGCTGTCCACCGCCCTGGCTCAGGTCGGCACCGACATCGATGTGTACAACGCCGCAGACCCGGTGGACGACGCCGGGCTGATGTTCGAGACCGAGATCCTCACCCTGCTGCAGGTCTTGCACATGGGGCTGCCGGGCATGGAAGCGCCCGACAACACGGGTCTCGCCGACGACATCTTGGGGCTGGGTCTCATCCCGTGCACACCGCCGCCCATGCAGGGTGACACGTGCGACAACCAGGTCGGGCCCGTCGCGGTCCCCGACACCCTGCGGCTGGAGCTCGACGGGGCCAATGCGTTCCCCATCGATGGACGCGCCCCCGCCGATCCGGTGATGAACATCATCCTCGCCGCGATGTTGCTCGAGCTCTCCGTCGAGGAGATCACGACGTTCAACGACCTCGACTTGGACGGAGTCCCCGGACCGGGCCTCAATCCGATCGAGAACGACGTGCCGCTGCCGGGCGCCTGGCCGTACCTCGCGCCTCCGCACGCCATGGAGTAGGGATCGTCCCCACTCCCGCGTGACCGAACAACGCCC
>JAHZJA010001338.1 GCA_022601155.1 Deltaproteobacteria bacterium
CGACTGCTCGCGGATGGAGTCTTGGGTGGGGTAGGCCTCCTCGAACCCGTCCGAGCTCCAGTCCCATGCGGCATTGCCACTGCCGCCGTGCCCTCCCTCGACTCGCTCGATCTCCCAATCCGTGCTGCCTCCTCGACTGGTCGTGATGATGATCACCGGCTCGTGCTCGCCCACGATGTCCCAAAATCAGCCGAGGTGTCCTGGTAGTCCACGCGCAGGTAGGACTCGGCCGAGCCGATCCGGCCCGCGGAGCCATGGGGGTCGTTGTTCGGGTCGCCATCGGGTGGGAACTCGGGGAAGAAGGCGTAGACGTCGTACCCACGGCCCTCCCAGTTGTTGCCGCGCCATTGGTCGGGGTTGTCGCTGTCGCGACTCCAACTGCGCAGCATCTCGTTGGTGGGGGGCCAGTAGCCCATGAGCACGACCTTCTCGGTGCAACCCGGCTCGACCTCACACGAAGCCTCGTAGTCGTCGCAGCAGTTGTCGTTGGCGCGGCACTGGTCGTCGCACGCGCAGCCCTCGACGCTGGCGTCACCACAGCGGTCAGCGCAGGTCCCAACGTCACCTGACTCGGTCGGCTGACCGGTGGGATCACCTTCGCACACCGGAAGATAGTCCTGGCAGCAGTCCCGCCTTTCAATGCACTGGTCATCGCACGCGCATCCGTCTTGGCTCTGCCCGTCGCATGCATCGACACAGTTCCCAGGGAGCGTCGTCGTGGCGATCGCCGTCCCCGTCTTGCAGGGCTCCAGAGGCGTCCGAGTCGAACCTGTCCGCGCAGTTCAGTGACACCACGGACAGCACCGCTACACACAATGTCGATGCGACTCGAATCTTCATGCTCCACCTGCGATCTGCGAACGCGCCGGATGATTCGATGGTTCCCCGCCGCTCGGTGCTACGTCCGACCCGAGCCCGGGGTCCCCGTGGCATCGAGCTGGCACGTTCCCGCGGTCGAGTGCGCACCGCTGACACGATCCGCGGGTTAGCCGCTGTGCCTGCAACGTGAGGCGACGTTCGCACTCGTAGGTGCCGCAACCGGCGACCAGTCTATTCACCTGGCGGTCATACAGACGCGCGCGAAACCAATTTCCACCCCGTGCACCCACGCTCGAAGAGGCTGCCCGGGTACAAAAATCGCATGAGCGGGCTCGACTGCTCACAAGTACCGCTCGTGACGCGAACCGCTCCATTCCACGCTCCAGGGCGCACCCGAGCTGTCCGTGGGGTCGGCGCGAGGCCGAGACTCGGCCGGGCGCGGCCGAGGCTGCTCCAAGCCGACTCTCGTGGCCCCCCGCAGCGCCGCGGCGTTGGTCCTCACTCAATCACCACGGGTCATCGGGGCAGGTGTCCGCCCCACCAGCTGCGCGTCGATGAAGTCCATCCGCTGGGTCGCCGTCCACTGCGACTGTCCCAACGCCTTGGTCAGCGCGGCCACGATCTGGGGATCGGCCAATTGCGCCTCGCTGAAGCGGAACTGCAGCAGGACCAAGCGGATGAGCTCGGCGTCGTCCTCCACGCCCATCATGGGTGCCAACGCCAGCGACTCTTCGACCACCCGCGCGACCGCGGCGTCGTCGACCCCATCGTTGCGAAGCCGATGGCGTACGAAGGCAAACACGCGATCGGGCTCGAAGCTCACGCCTCCTCCTGTTCCACGACAGCAGTCGGGCCTGCGAGCTCGGCGGGCGCAAGCAACTCCTCGATGAACGACAGCTCGGTCCGCGACCGCACCACAGCCCGCGCACTGTCGACCAGCTCGCGCTGCTCGGCCGCACTCAGTGCGGAGCTCACCCACCTCCAAAACTCCCGGGTGCGCTGGCCCGCGGCCAAGCTCGACAGCAACATCTCGGGAACACTCGGTTCGCTGCCTTCGTCACCAAACGCATCATCGAGCTTCATCTGGAGATCCCAGGGCGTCATCTGCCCCTCCATGGCCCGGTGAAGATCGGCCATGAACCGGCTGTCCTCCTGCGCATTGAGGAAACGGTTGGTGAACACCGCCCGCTGCCGCGACGGCACCGACAGTGCCTGCCACATCGACTCGTCCCAGCGGCACTGCCCCAACAACAGCGACCAATACGAGTATCGGCGATTTTCGCGGAAGGCGAACCGGAACACATCGTTGCCAAAGTCCACCCACGCCTGAGCCTCCTCGCGACCGAGTCGCGCGTCCACCATCGCCAGCGCGTCGATGCCCAGAGTCTCGGACGGGCCAGCCGGATCGATCTGTGGCTGTGCACGCACGGCGTCGCGGAGCACCGCGACCAGTGCATCGTGATCAGACACGTGCAAGTCGAGGTAGCTGCGCAAGGCCGACGTCAGGTCGAGCGTGAGCAACCGCGTCATCAGGCCCCAGTCGGACGGATGCTCCAAGGGCTCGGCGGGAAGCGGATCGCGGGAGAGTTCAGACATCGCTGGCCACTACCGAGCCGAACAATGGCTCGAGTTCGGTATCGCTACGCGAGCCGGGAGTCCGCGGCAGCACGTGCTCGTAGATGAAATCCAGGCGGCGCGTCGGCGCCCAGCGGGTTTGGTCGAGCGCGCGCACCACGAGCCCGTTGATCATCGCCGACGCTCGCTGCTGGGGTGACAGGCGCAGCGGCAGCACCATGAACCGGTAGATGTCCTCGTCCTCGGAAAACCCGACCGACTCCGCGTTGTCGATGCCATCGCGCACGAAGCCATCCAGCCAGGCATCACCGCGCCCAGCGAGCTCGGGGTGGGCCCTCCGCACCCGACGCACGAGCGCCTCGCGTTGCTTGCTGCGATCACGGACGACCATGATGCCTCACCAATACGCGTGGGTGCCGAAGGGTGTCGTCTCCGCTCGCGCTCCGCACCGCCTGGTACAGCCCCTCGCGGCCGCGCTCGTCGAGCCCCCCCAGCAGCCAGGCCCAGTAGTCGCGGCGCCGCCTGGTCTGGGCGGTGTCCCGCGCGAACCGGGCCGGATCGTTGGCCGCGGGGTCGCCATCATCGGGCTCGAATCCTCGCGCGACATGAATGCACACGTCCCAGTCGCTGAGTGGATCGCCAGCGAGCTGGTCGAGACAGTCTTCGATGGCCTCACACTCGACCTGTGCCAACAGCCGCCCGCGTGCCGGCTCCCGCAGGTGCTCGGGCAGCCCCAACGAGCCCCAGGCTTCCTCGTCACCGGCCATCGTCTCCATCGCCGCTTGCCAGCGCCGCAGGTCGAGATGCTCGGTGTCGTCATACGTGAACACGAACCGCGCCCACTCCACCAACGACCCCACCGGTTCGTCCCCGAAGGTGTCGGCCAGGGTCTGCAAGGTATCGGGCACGAACATCGAGGGGCGGCTCGGGTCGGGCCGGGCGTGGCGAAGGATCGCCTGCCGCAGCGTGGGCACGAATCCGCCCGGGACGACCAGTCCCATCGGCTCGAACAGCGGGCGTATCCCGTCCAAGCTCAACCACACCAACATCAACGACCAACGCGCGCCCTCGATCAACACCATGGACCCCGCCTGCCGCGGCGGCGCCGCGGCGACGGTACTGTCTCGGGTATCGGTCGATGCGCGAGCCAAGCGTGGACCCATCAAGGCACTGCGACCGCGGCCGTTCCGAATGCTCTCGCCCAGGCTGCCGCCGCACCCGATCCGGCGGCGACATCTTCCACGGGCCCGTCGAACGGTGAGACCACGGCAACCACGGTGACGACCGAGAGGCCGACCGCCGCGACGCCCCACCCGACTTGCCCCCAGCTCCATCCTCCACCGGAGGAGCTGGTGGCCGTACTCGTGGCCTGGGACGCAGCCGGAGCAACCCACTGGGCGGGCACGGGTGCCCGACGGTGCGCCCAAAAGTAGGCATCGGGCGGAGGGGGTGGCCCGCCGCCACAATAGGTGGCGTAGGCGGTGAGCAACGACGCGAGGTGAATCTGGGTGGACATGAACTGGAGTTCGTGTCCCCTCCAGCTGTCGGTTCCGGGGCCATGGGCTCCGCGGATCTGGTCGAACCACCGCTCCTTGACCCCCCGCTGCGGCGCAGTTCCGGCCGACTTGTTGCCGTTGAGAACCTCGTCGATCTTTCTCAGCAGCGCGGGGCAATCGGCTCGGCCGGCACGGGCGTCCTTCAACCACTGGGTGAGGAACCCGCCCATGTTGACGGTGTTGCCGTGGTTCATCAGCTTCTTGTCCGTCAACCGGCAGGCGTTTTGGCCCTCCAAGAAGACGTCCATCGAGTAGCTGAGCCAGGTGGACTCCGCCATGTTGGTGCCGGACTTCACCCCTCCAACAGTGCCCGCCTCGTCGCCCGAGCTCTTCGAGAACTCGGAGCCCTTGTTGGCGGCCATGTTCCCGCCATCGACCTTGACCGTGGTCGTCCCTTTGGCCAGATCGGTCGCGCGCGAGATGTTGGGATAGGGAACGGGAACCGGGGTGGGCGGTGTCTTGCAGACATCGGGCACCGTGGCGACCGAGATGCCACCGCCGTCGCCCTTGTGCGCGAGCGTCAGCCCATTGATGTTGATCGTGACCGCCATCCGTGGCTTTCCCAGGACCGGCGTGTACGGGCATCCCTCAGATACACGACCCGCCCGCCAAATCCGACGTCAAGCTAGCATGGTCAAGCATACTGGCGAGCACGAGTTCGGGTTGAAAACCAAGGTTTGCCACGGTTTGCCCGCCCTTGCGCAGACCCGATCGCAGCCTACCCTGTGGTGGTCTGACGGGCGGTCGGCAGTGGTGCACTTCTTCCTCGAATACCCAGACTTACCATCGTGTGGTCGGCCAACAATCTAACTCCGCATGCTGTCGAGCGGAGCTTCGTCCGCGACCTCGATGGGGCGGAGGTCTGGGTCGTCGTGCTGGTGGCGACGTTCGACATCAACCCCGATGGCACGACGACGCTTGCCGAGCAGCAGCTCCCGGTGTGCACCTCACCGCTGTACGCGGGCACCCCTGGTCGCTCCAGCCTGCTCCGTGAGCCAGACATCGTCCTGCGCAAGCGAGGTACGGACGTCCTCGTCGATGGCTTCGCCCACGCTCCTGGGGGTGAGCCAGCCAAGCAAG
>JAHZJA010000115.1 GCA_022601155.1 Deltaproteobacteria bacterium
AATACGCACCGCGACCGACGGCAACTTAAGACGAGTACGAAGGGCAGCTCGACGACCCATCCCGGGTTGCGGCGACCCCGACGTCAGCTCGAACGAATAGCCCGAGCGCGAACCGCCATCAGGTCTGCAGTCGCACGCGATGGACCACCGCCTGGCGCGACCACGACCTTGGCTGGTCGTCGGTGCCGAGCCTTGATGAACCACCCCGTGTCACGCAGACGCATCACTCGACACCGAAGGACGAGGTCATAAACCATGCTCCGCCACCGACCACGCACTGCGCTTCTCTCGTGCTGTGCTCTGATGCTACTCGGAGGTTGCGATCCCCAGACGCAGATCACTGACGAGGAGCAGAGTCTTGCCCTCCGCTCAGGCGACTGTAACGGGCCGGTTGCCACCGCAACGCTACGCGACAACGCCACACCACCAAACGACACATCGCTCGAGCTCAACTGTGAAGACTATATCGAGGTTCCAGCCGACCACGAAGTCGTGAGCGTGGTGTTCACCACTGCCGGCCAGGGAGTCGTGTTGGCGGGCCGCGGCACCGAGCCACCCGCAGTCATCGCGCCGGGGCTGGTCGGAGACAAACAGACCGTCGATCTCGCCACCGACTACAAGGTCGGGGCCTGTCGCGACGACTCTTGCAGCTGCGAGGCCGCCGGCCAGCTCGCATGCCCTCTAGGAGCTCCATTTTCGCTCGGAACGAGCATCACCCACCTCATCGCGTACCCCACGAGCTAGCGGAGCAACTACCATGAAGACCACCACCAAGATCGCGATCACGCTCGTCGCCCTCGCCACCGTAGCTTCCGCGAGTTCGCCAGTCACAGCGTATGCACCCACCGCGTTCGTCCAGCGAACCGCCAGATTCGCCGAGATCGCCGACTACGCGTACTGCGACGGAGGCAACGACCCCATCGACATCGGCGACGTGAGGTTCAATCGAGAGAGCGAGTGGGACTTCGAGGAGGTGGTACGCGGCTACCACGCGACCGTTGGAAGCACCCACCACGTTCTTCTCAATTTCTGCGGGACCAGAACCGATAGCGCCCAGGGTGTTGGAGACGTACTGCGTGACATCCAGGGCTTCGCCTTCAGCGCCAAGGCCCACAACGCTTGGCTCGGCACCTCCACCAACTATGGCGTGGGCGCAGGATTCCAAGCCCGGGCTCGGAACTACATGGAGAGCCAGAACGGCAAGCTGAGGACTTTCCTCGACAACCGCCACGACACCAATCACAAGACCGTGATCCACACCGTCGGCCACAGCTTGGGCGGAGCCACCTCCCAGCTCGTCAGCTACTATATGAGCCAGTACTTGGCCGACAAGGATTACAGACCTGCGAAGTTCGACATCTTCAACTTCGCCTACAACAGCCCGCAGAGCGTGGGGGCGGATTTCCAAGCCGCATTCAGCGAGGAGGCCCGGAGCGGCTTTTTCACTCCATACAGCTTCCTCGTCAAGCGCGACCCCGTCAGCACATGGGCCACGTCGTACATGAATCCGATCGCGACTGGAGATCTTGCCACCACCTTCGATGCGAATGTCGACAAGCCCGCCCAGTTGGACAACCACCTGCTCAGCCCCGACTACATCGCGCGGCTCGGGTCCATTGGGAACTGGCAGGGGAACGCGGCGGCAACCATGGCGAGCAAGTACCTCCCAGGCTGCAGACTCTGAGCTGCCTGTGGTTGAACCCCTCGCGCGGCCGGAACACCGCTCCCGTGGCTCGGGCCTTCGTGGCTGGGCCGGCGGGAGTGCGCCGAGCAGACTCGGCGTCAGGTGCTTCGAGCCGCAGGTTCGCGCGACGTACCCGCACCGCCGCGTCGAGCCCGTTGTCGGTCGCCGGACGGGGCCGCCACGCTCTGATGCCCGGCCACCACCCGGGCGATTTCGTCGTTTTTTCGCGCTCGCGGGCGCTTCGTGCTGCTCTCGGGCAACGTGACCGAAGCGTCCGCCGCCGCCCCCCCGCTGTCCGAGGCCCCCGACGACTCGCCCCCGACCCCGTCGGTGATGCGAGGACGTGCGCAGCCCATGGATCCGTGGCTGTTCTTCGCCGCGGTTGCCCTGTCGGCGCTGGGCCTGGTGATGGTCTACAGCGCGGGCGCGTGGCTGGGGCACGAGGTCTCGGGCGACTGGGAGTACTTCCTGCATCGGCAGGCGGGCTTCCTCGCGGTGGGGCTGGTGGGGATGCTGGCCCTCAGCCGCATCGACTACCGCTTGCTCCGCCGCTTTGCGCCCCACCTCATGCTCGGTGCGCTGGGCCTGTTGCTGGTGGTGCTGGTCGTCGGGCAGGAGATCAACGGCGCTCGTCGCTGGATCCGCTTCGGCGGCGTGGGCCTCCAGCCCAGCGAGCTGGCCAAGCTGGCGCTGGCGGTGTTCTTGGCCGCAACCCTCGCCCGACAAGGCGAGCGTGTCCGGACGTTCAAGCGCGGGTTCCTGCCCGTGATGAGCATGGCCAGCCTCGCGATGTTGCTGGTGCTGATGGAGAAGGACCTCGGCACCACGATCCTGTTGGGGGCACTGACCCTCATCATGCTGTTCTCCGCGGGAACCCGGCTGAGCTATGTGGCAGCCGCGGTCATGCTCGCCGCGCCCGTGGTGTGGCAACAGATCGTGGGCGTCGACTACCGTCGCGGACGACTGGAGGAGTTCCTCACGGGCGACGGTTACCAGGTGCATCAAGCGCTGATCGCCATCGGCTCCGGAGGCCCCTGGGGTCGTGGGCTCGGCCATGGCCGCCAAAAGCTGGGCTTCCTGCCCGAGAACCACACCGACTTCATCCTCGCCACCGTGGG
>JAHZJA010001339.1 GCA_022601155.1 Deltaproteobacteria bacterium
CCGCCTCGGGAGCACCGTGGAGCTACGGTGTTACTTCTTCACTTCGAGCGTCGTGGTCTTGGCCGCGGGCTTGATCGCGGTCTTGCTCGCCGGCTTGATGGCGGTCTTGCCCGCCGGATCCTTGGTGTCCTTGGGCGCCTCGAGGGTGCGCGACGGTCCATCACCGCTGCCGCCGGGCTTGGCCTTGCCCAGGCGGGGCCGCAGCACGCGAGAGGTGATGTCGACGGCCGCGATCTTGGGCGGCTGGCTGGTCTCCACCCGGACGACGATGGTGCCCGAGCGGGTATTGGCCTGGAACGCCACGAACGAGCGTCGGCAGTCGCGGCAGTCGTTGGCCAGGGTACCGACCACGCGATCGGTGTCGTTGAGGTGCATCAGCGCCCGCAGCCCGCCGGACTTGGCGGCGGCCTTCTTGACGTGGGAGGGACCCGTCATGCGGTGCATCGTCTCGTCGTGCGAGGGCCGGGTGACCACGATGCTGTCGTTGAGGTTGGCGGCCCAGGCTTCGGTGTCGTTGGCCGCGATGGGGTCGAACACGAAGTGGCACATCTCGGCGAGGCCCGCGTCTTCAACCCGACACACGGCCACCGCAGCCGGCTCGACCGTGGGCTCGGGCTCGTCGGCCACGGCGGGGAGCGGCGGCTCTGGTTCGCTCGCAGGCTTCGGGTCGGCGGTGGCGACCGGTTTGGGATCGGAGGTGCTCGGCTCACCGTCGGTCGGCGCGGGCCGGGCCGTCGCGTCGTCGGCTGACTTGCTGCCCGCCTTGAAGCTGAACGAACACGCGGCAAGGCTGAGCCCGAGCAACGGAATCGCAGTGAGAAGAGAGAGGGATCGAATGCTTCGGCGTGTCATGGCTGGTGGTGGGGGTGCCCATTCTACGCACGAGCGGTGGACTCGTGCAGGCGTGTAGCAGTGGACACCCGATGCAATTGACGTGACCCACGCAGGGTCCCTTCAACGATGGGGCAAAGCAACCCAGCGCCCCAGGGCGCCCCGCAGGTGCACGACGAAACGCGTCCCGAAGATGTGCACTCGATCGCTCGCTCGTGCGCGTCGCGTGCTGACGATGAGGCCCACCGCGGGTCGCATGACCGAGCCCGCGAGACGACCCCGACGTAGCAAACTGCCGCGTCACCCGAGCGGGGGAATCCACCAAACCACCGCCGACTCACCGATCGCGTGTCACCCCAACGGCGCCTCGGGTCAATCGTTTGGACATGGACGCACGCGGCCCCTCCCGTCATCTCCCCCAACGGGACGCCTCGCCAGATGTAGGTGCATGTCGCAGGCATCTACAATAGCCAGGGGGGTGACACCCGTCGCCTCGATTGAGCGGCACAGAACGCTCCGCATGACCTCCACCCCCGCAAGGTTGTTGGAGACCGGTGCCTGGCTTCGTTCTTGCTGAAGGCTACGACCGACAGACCGACTGCCCATGCTCGCTGTGAACCACGCTGCACCACCTCCCTCCCCGGCCCACGAAATCCAGCCTGAAATCCGAGCCGTCTCGTTTTCGACCGCAACGATTCGGACCGGCCGTGTCGCCGTGGCCAAGATCGACTGCTCCGGGCTCGCGCCCGAGCAAGTGCTGTGCGAGTCCACGAGCCCGGGCTTCACCGTGGAGGTGCTGCCCACACGAACCCGTCAAGGGCGGTTCGTCATCTTGGGCATCCGCATCCACCGAAGCCTCGGCACCCCGCGGAGCTTGTGCCTGATCCGGTTCTACTCCGGTTCACAGAGCGCCCGCGCCTCGCTGACCGTGCTGGGCTGAAACCCAGCACGCGCGAGCGCGGCACGGCGCGCACGAGATACAGGTCCTGCGACGGGATCAGAGTCCCGGCACGCCACTGACGTCGACCTTGCCGTCCTTGCCGACCTTCACCACGGTGTCGCCCGACTTGACGGTGGTGCCTCCGTCCTTGTCGGCTTTCACCTCGGCCTTGCCGCTCTTGACGGTGCTGCCGTCGCCGTCGGTCTTGACCTCGGACTCGTTGCCCGCGGCGTCCTTCGCCTTGACCTCGGCATCGCCGTTGGCCTTGACCTCGACCTCGTTGCCGGCACCGTCCTTCGCGATGACCTCGGCCCCCTCGCCGGTCTTGACGACCGCTCCGCCGTCCTTCGCCTCGATGACGGTGCCCTTGCCCGGCTCGACGACGACGCTGCCATCCTTGCCCTTGATGGTCGCGCCATCCTTGCCGGCCTTCACCGTCGCGCCGTCCTTGCCCGCCTTCACCTCGGCCTTGCCGTCGGCGGCCTTCTTGCTCGCGTCGTCGCACCCGCCCAGGGCAAGAACTCCGGCCAGGGGAACGATCGACAACAGGGTCGAGATCCTCGTGTTCATGCGCGGATGGTACCCGCGCGGCCCATTGCTCGCCACTGAGGGCAAAACCGGCCCGTATGGGGTTCAACGGCCGGGCTAGCCGTCGGCCTTTGCCCCATCGGCCGCAGCCTCTTCGCCCGCCACCACCTCGACGGTGATGCTCGAGGCCCAGGGCGGACCATAGGAACGATGCGCTCCATCGGCGAATTGCATGGTGATGGTGTGCCGACCGGGCGACAGCTTGACCGTCGTCTTGGTGGCTCCATCTCCATAGTGCAGGTGGGTCTCGTCCTTGGGCACGATCACCATGTCGTCAATCGGCCCGGTGTCGATGAGTAGATGGTGGTGGCCGAATTTTTCGTCGCGCTCGGTCGCACCTGCGGGCCGAACCTGACGGCCCTCCACTCCGAATTCCACCTCGAACTGCTCGGGCACCTTGGCCCCATCGGCGGGCTTGACGAAGAAGACCCGACCGGAGGGCGCGGGCGGCTTGGCGTCCGCGACCGCCTTACCCGGGGCCTTGCCCTTGCTCTGGCTCGCGGACTTGGCCGGCGCCTTGAGATCGGGGCGTGTCTTGGTCTCCTTGTCGTCGCAAGCGGGGAGCACCAACAGGGTCGTGAGGGCGAGCGTGGTCGAGAGCTTCATCGGAACCTCGGCGCGCATGGTAGCGCAGGGGCACCCGCGCCGACACCACGTCGTAGGCCACGCCCCACGGGCTACCCGGTCATGAACAGCCCCAGCGCCACGCCCGTGCCGACGATCGCCACCGCGATCAACACTCCGACCAGGAAGCCCCATGCCAACCCCGAGTGATCGGCGGCGGGTGCGGGCGGATGCCGCCCGGTGCTCGCGGCTCGACGTCGAGCCGCGCCCGTCGACGGCGGACCATCGCGGCGCATCGACTGGCGAGCACTCTCCCCCGTGACGCCGCTGTACGGCGCGTGGGCTCCCGTCGACGGCGGACCATCGCGGCGCATCGACTGACGAGCACTCTCCCCTGTGACCCCGCGGTACGGCGCGTGAGCTCCCGTCGACGGGTGGGCTGAACCCGCCCCAACGATCGGATGGGCTCCCGTGGAAGGCAGGGGCACCGCCGTTCGACCGACGATCGGATGGGCCCCCGTGGGCGGATGGGCGGGCCTTGCCCCCACCACCGGGTAGCCGCCCGTGGGCTGGGGTACTGCCGCGTAGCCGTCGGTCGAGGCCGATGGCCGCGGTCCCAGCCCGGGCGAGCCCGCCGGCCCAGCGCCGCCGGGGTTCATCGAGACGTGAGGGCGGATCGGAGTGGCCGCGGGGACCGACCACTCCCCCGGTTGCCCCACCGGCCCGACCACGGGAATGCGAATGGCGACGTTCCCTCCGGCCACACTGTCGGCGGGATGCGGCACACCCAAACCGGGCGTTCCCAGCAGCGGACCCCCCATCCCGGTGATGTGATCGGTATCGTCGTTCTCCTCGGGGACCGGCACGGGTGCGCCAAGCGAGACCGAGAGCATCGAGGTCATGCTGACGGCGGCGTTGCCCTCTTCGCTGTCCTCGGTCGGCTCGGTCGCGAGGATCTGCGTCTGTTCGTGGGGAGGCTGCGGCCTGGAGGTCTCCATCTCGAGCACCGCCGTACTCCACCCGCTGTCTCCGGGGGGTAGATCGGAAGTATCGAGGACGGACGTCTCTTCGCGAGGCGGGCGACGGGGCAGCGGCGGCCCGGTACGCAGCGCCGTGGGAGCGGAGTCGGTGGGCGGCATCTCCCGGAGGTCGAGGATGTCGGTGTCGGGGGTCCGTTCGTGGACGACCTGTGACCCGGCGTCGGGGTGTAGATCGTCCGCGGGCAACATCACGGTCTCTTCACGGGGCGGCGGAACCTCGCCACGACCCGCACGCAGCTCCGACTCGTGCAGAACCTGGGTCCCGTCGTCCCCGGCAGGTGGATCGAGGCGTCGGTGAGGACGAGTGTCGGGCAGCGGTGGCAGCGGGCGCTGCTCAAGCTCGTCTCCCGACCGCACCGACGTGATGTCCTCGTCCTCGGGCGAGCTGTCCACCACCACCCGGCGGGCCCCGCCCTTGCGCAGCCTGGACCGCAGGGCATCCATGCGTGCGTCCGCGCC
>JAHZJA010001340.1 GCA_022601155.1 Deltaproteobacteria bacterium
CCAGCCCCAGCCCGGCCACCCGCCACCGCCGCGCCCGGTCCCGCGACAGCTCGCGCAGCAGTGACTGCATGTCGGGATGGCGATCTTCGGGTCGAGTGCTCAGGCCTCTGAGCAACACCGCATGCAGCCACCCCGGCACCGCCGTCCCCCGCGGAGGCGGCTCGATGTTTCCGTTCAGTACCGCGTAGCCCAGCGCCGCCAGCGAGCCTCCTCGAAATGGGCGCTCGCCATACACCGCCTCCCAAAGTGCCACGCAAAACGAGAACTGATCGGTGCGCGCATCGCTGGTCCCGGCCTGGTACTGCTCGGGAGCCATGTACGCCGGGGTCCCCATCCGCGCCCCGGTTCGGGTCAGCGTGGACGACAGCCGGGCCGACTGCTCCGAGCCCGATCGGAGCGCAGTTTCGGGTCCCGTGTCGTCGAGCCGCAACGGGTTGTCGAGCTCGTCGAGGACCGGTGTCCCCGATCCATCGGCGCGTGCGAGGCCAAAGTCGAGGACCCGCACGCGGTCGTCCTCACCCACGATCGCGTTGTCGGGCTTGAAGTCGCGGTGGATGAGTCCCGCATCGTGAGCCGCTGCGAGCCCGCGGCCAGCCTCGGCAAACTTGGCCAGCGTCTGGGCCCACGGTCTCGGCCCTGCATCCATCCACGTCCGCAGCGTCTGTCCCGCAACGAACTCCATCGCGATGAACACCGCCCCCGCACTCTGGCCAACCTCGTAGACCTGAACCACGTTGGGGTGCGACAGCTTGGCCAGCGCCTGGGCCTCCCGCAGCAGGCGTGCGCGCGTGTCCTCGTCCCGGCTGTCGCGATTGAGCACCTTGATCGCGACCCGCCGGTCGAGCTCCTCGTCGTACGCGGTGAACACGGTGCCCATCGCCCCCTCCCCGAGCTTCCGAATCACCAAGAAGCGACCGAGACGGCCGTCCTGCGACACATCGGGCGCCGACGTGGCCCTCGCATCGGTGATGGTGTCCTGTAACGAGGGGTCTTGGCTCACGCGGCCAACACCATATCGCGCCTCGTCCGAATTTCCGCGGGTGCGTGGTCGCCGACTCGGGCCGGGCCGGGAGCGACGCATCCCTCCCTGGGAAACGCCCCCGATGCCGACCCGTCGTCATCCGCCGCGCAGCAGCGGCGGAGTATCGGTGCCCGCGAAACACGGCCACGCGCTCGAGGTCAGCCAACGTCGCTGGAGCTCGCGGACCGCCGAGGGGTCCGGGCTGTACCCGTTTGCCGTCGCTTCTCCCAGCAGATACAGGCAACGATCGGAGTCGATGGTCACGTCGCAGGCGCCCGGCTCCGACGACACCGACAGATACCACTGGGCCAGGTCGGCCACCCGCTGCCACGGATCGACCTCCGGGTCGTCGTCCGCCTCCGGCCGCAAGTGGGCCTTCAGACCCGCCTGCAGCACTTCGAGCCTCGCTCTGTCCTCCGCCGACAGCCGCTCGGCGAACCGCGGAGGCAACAACAACCGATGCCGTCGTGCCACGGACCCACGCTACCAAGCAATGACGCGCGGGGGTGACCCACGGCGCGCTCGGCCCTTCACCCTCGGGCGCGCTGCGGCGGAGCGCCCGCCATGAAGCGCTCGCCCGCGACCAGGTGCTCTCCCTTGATCAGGCCGCGAATGGCGTAGACCGACCACACCCGTGGAGCCTTCATCCAGGCCTGGAAGTCTTCCCCGCGCTGCAGGATGTACTGGAATCCCGCAGGCTTTCCGGGAAGCGTGCGCAACACCATCGCGTCCGCGGCGAGCGGAAGCGCGAGCATGTTGTCCTTGAACGGGCGTTTGTAGGTGAAGTACTGCTCGATGTTCGACAGGTACAGGACCGACAGCGACTGCTCGTGCTCATCGAGAACCTCGGCGACATCGCGCAGGACACCATCGAGGGTGAAGTCGCCGCGCACCGCCACCACCCGGCCGCGCGCGTGCAGATCGGCGATGTAGCGATAGTGCTCCGGAGTATCGAGGTAGGAGTGCACCCCGAGCTCCTCGTAGCGGCGAGCGAGCTTGCGCAGTCGTTTTTCGACGACGGGCCGGGCCTCGTCGTAGAGCGCAACGAGCTCGACACCTCGCCGCCGCCCGTCGACCGCGGCCCGCACGGCCGCGTGAGCATCGTCGAGCCCGCCCTCGGTCCACATCCGGCGAAAGTCCTCCACCGTCGCAGACGCAGCCATCAACGCGCCGTGGACCGTGTGGAGGTCGACCACCTGTTGGTCGAAGTCGACCACCACGAGCAACTCGGCCTTGGCCCACGCCGCCATGAGGTAGTTCTGGTCGCTGCCCACCCCCAAGATGATTCCGCCCCGATCGTCGATCTCGGGGCGATACAAGTCCAGGCGACGCTCATTGGAGACGATGTAGTGCTTGTCGTTGGTCGTTCGCTCGGGTGCGGGGTCGGCCTCGAGCACGCGAAGCTTCGCGACGACCGCCTCCAGAGGATCGGGCGCAACCTCGACCGTGGGCTTGGCGTCGGTCTCCGCTCGTGCGCGTGCAACAGGCCCACCGGGCCCCGGGCCCACCGCGATCGCTGGCCGCACCGCCGGGGTCGCCACCGCAGGAAGCGACCCGATATCGCCCGGTCCGGCGGCGCTGTCGTCCGACGTGGGATCGGGCGACGACCCCGCTTCGGGAGCCACCGTCGAGCACGCAGCCACCAGCCACGCCGTCACCAATGCCGTTGTCCAGGCCTTCACGTGCCCTTCCCACGTCCCAGCCTGGGCCCGCTATTCCGCCGTCGTCAGGTGCATCGGTGTTCGCGCGCAACAATCTTTCCACCAAAGAGCGCATCCTTTTGTGGGGTCCCCCGTCTTGGCCAGCATGCAACCCGAGTCTGCCGTTTCGTTCCCCACGCCCACCCGCATCCACATGGCCCTGGGGGTCGCGGACGTCCCGCGTGCCATCGGTTTCTACCGGTCGCTGTTCGGCCAAGAGCCGACGAAGGTCCGCGACGACTACGCCAAGTTCGAGGTCTTCGACCCCCCGGTGAGCCTCAGCCTCAGCCTCACCCCTGATGCGACGGCCCCCGCCCTCCCCCAACACTTCGGCGTCCAGGTGCAACATCGGGCCGCGATCGATGAGATCGCCGATCGTCTCGCCGATGCGGGTTTCGCCGGTCGTGCCGAAGGACAGGTGACATGCTGCTATGCGATCTCCGACAAAGTGTGGGCCGCCGATCCGGACGGCCATCAATGGGAGGTCTACATCGTGACCCAGGCCGACACCCCGATCCACTCTGCAGGTGGCCCAGCCCGCAGTACGACCACCGTCGACGAAGCCCCGTGCTGTGCCCCCACATGCTGCAAGTGAGCGCAATGGCCCCCGCCCAAGCCACGCAACGACTCGTCGACGATGTCCGTCGATTCGTGCGCCGCCGGGTCGACGACCGCACCGCGCGAGAAGACCTGGTTCAAGAGATCCTCTTGCGCGTCCACGGCCGACGCGACCAGCTCCGCGACGACGAGCGCCTGGCGGGATGGGTTCGGCGCATCGCCTCCAACGTGGTGACCGACCACTACCGTCGGCGGCGCCGTGCCGAGGTGCTCTCCCCGACGCTCGACGAGCCCAACCCCATCGAGCCCGCGCCCGCGCCCGAACCCGAGCCTGAGCGAGCCCTCATCGGTGCATGGTTGATCAAGACGGTGGCCGAGCTTCCCGCCCCACACCGCGACATCCTCACGCTCACCGAGCTCCAAGGTCTCACCCAGCGGGAGTCCGCCGCACGCCTCGGTCTGACGCTGTCCGCGGCCAAGTCGCGGGTACTTCGAGCAAGGGCGATGCTGCTGGACAAGCTACAGCAGTGCTGTCACTTGGAACTCGACCATCGCGGCGCGCTGATCGGATACACCCCTCGGGCCGGGGGCTGTGCTCCGTCGTGCTGCGACGGCACCAGTTGACGGGGCCGCCGACAAACCAGCCCGCGATGGCGGCCCACTCCTTTTACTCGGCCGGATCTCGTGGAGGACGGACACGCTCGGGGCTCACATGCACCCCGGTGGTGTCCGCCATCGGCCAGCGCCCCTGCCCGAGCTTGGCGTAGACCCATGCGCCCTGGGCCGCACCGCCCGACAACCCGGTGACCGAGGCTTCACGGGCGACGATCGTCTGCTCCCACTGTTCGTCAGGGGCCAAGGCCCGGCTGGCATCGGCGGCATCGGTCAGCGCCGTGCTGGCCTCGGTCATCGTCTGCAGCGACAAGGAGCACCGGGCCTCCTCGATCCCCGTGTTGTCGATGTAGACGTCCGCTTCCATGTTCCACGCGTTGGAGTGCCACAACCGGACATCACCCAGCGTGAACCTGCACTGGCCAACCGTGACCGGCTCACTCGATGCCCACCCTTGCAGTGTGTCCCGCATGGGGACGTCGTCGCACCCTGATGCTCCAAACAACACTGTCGCGACGACTCCGCACAATCTTCCACAACGCACGATCGTCAGACTACCTCGCGGACACCTCGTGGCAAATCAAGGATCCATGATTCGGGGGTCCAAGATGACGCCGATGGGGCAGTGGTCGGAGCCGCGCACCTTGGGCCGAATGAACGCTTCTTCCACGTAGCGCATCGCCGCTTTGGAGGCGAGCACGTAGTCGATGCGCCAGCCCACGTTCCGCTCGCGCAGGTTGAGGCGGGTACCCCACC
>JAHZJA010001341.1 GCA_022601155.1 Deltaproteobacteria bacterium
GCGATGTCTCGGTGGTGATGGAGGGCTCGCCGCTGCTGGACAACAACATCGCCGAGCACTTGGCTCAGGTGCAGCAGTTGTTCCCGCCGGGCACGTTCTTCGCCATCGCGCGCACGCCCGACCCCGCGGACAATCCGATGCGCAGCGATTTTCAGGGCCAGTGCGCCGTGTTGCAGATCACCGGAGACGTGGAGGCGGTGCCGGGCAACTCCCAGCAGTGGCGGCTGCCCACCAACCCCGGTCAGTCGGAGCTCAACGCGAACTTCGCTGCGTTGTTCGACACCTCGGCCGAGGCCGCCGACTGGAACACCGTCCAAGACAACACCGTCGATGCCAGCATCTTGCCGCTGGGACGGCTGCGGTGGTCTCGCTACGAGGTCGACTACACCATCCCCACGCTGCCCTACCTGGTGCGGTACGACATCCTGGGCTTCCGCGACGGCGACCCGGAGAACTTCGGCGCGATCGACTACCCGCACTGCTTGGCGGGACAGTGTCCGGGCCCCCAGCTGCACCTTCCCGGCAGCAACGACGAGCCAGGGGCGGTGGCGGTGGGCCCGATGGTGGAAGACATACAGGTGGCGGTGGGCTGCGATGGCTACACGGCCGTGGCCGCCGCCAATGCATCACCCGCGATCGTTCCGCCCGATCCGGGCTTCGAAGAGCAGGGGCCATCGGGTGGTCCCACTCCGGGGCAGCCGAACTTCCAGGTGGACGAGAACTTGCCGGGTGACCAGCGCGATCGCGACGAATGGCTCGGCAACGCACGCAACGAAGTGTCTGCGCCCGATTGCGTCTACTACGGCACGGGTGAGATCAACGCGGCGCAGTGGTCGTTGGTCGAGGGCGATCAAAACCCTCCACCGAGTTTTCGCATGAGCCCACAGTCGATTCGGATCACCCTGGTCGCGTCTTCGGAGACCGACGAAGCCGCGGGCGGTTTCGCGGGACCGGACGTGCTCGCGGTCGAAGATCGCGCGCCGCTGCCTTCGCCGGTCGGGGTGCGACAGCGGTTTACCCTGACCGAAGTGTTCACGCCCAGGAACTTGCGGTGGCGCGACCCCACCGTACTTTGAAGTCGGGGTCGATGGAGTCCAACGACATGACCGAGCACATTCGCACCACTCACTCCCAGCGCGGGGCCACCATGGTCAGCGTGATGCTGCTGACGGTCTCGTTGCTGACGCTGGGCCTGCTCGTCGTGCGTAGCTCCGTGCGCGAGGTAACCCAGGCCGGCCAGCTGGTGGCCCGCGAGCGCGCGTTGATGGCCGCTCAGGCCACGCTCGATCTCGCAGCGTCGCAGTACATCAGGCTCGGTCAACAAGACATCAACGAGGCGCTGGTGGGGAGCTTGCCGCAGGCGAACCTGTGCGCCGATCCCTGTCGCGACTGCATTCCCGACGAGACGCTCATCATCACGGGCCAACGCAACGACTTGCTCGCCAACGGCGACACCGTGGCGTGCGGCGGGCGTCCGTGCATGCGGCAGGGCGCGGTCGTTCGGCTCGCCGACAACCAGGGCGCCGGGGTGTACTGGTGCGACATTCCGCTCCGTGATCTCGTTCCCGGTGGCGATCCAGAGGCACGAGTCTCGGTGTGGATGCGCAACAACACCGCCGATGCGCTGGGCAGCAACGGAGGCGCGGGCGGCTGGACCGACGACAGTGATGGCCGCGTGGTGCTCACCGCGATGGCCACGGTCCGCAACTCGACCATCGCCATCGAGCAGGAGATGCTGCTGTCGCTGGGCGTGGGTCCCACCGCCCTGATGCCGCAGAGTCCCGACGAGGGCTACGGCGGCGGCCACAACAACGACAACTCTGCCGTCTCCGTGTGCGTCGACGACTACGTCGCGGCCCAGACCAACTAGGACCACGGTACCCGAGGCAGGCCGCGGGCCGGGCCGACGGGCGCGGCCCCACCCTGGCGGTAGCGCTCGTGTCTCGCGGTGCGGGGCCCCATGGGAATAACTGCCCTGCGCTCACGCTATGGTGGGGCATGCAGCTGATCTCGACCTCCGAGTATGAGTTCGGGTTCATCGCTCTGGGTGGCGCGCCCATCGGAGTCATCTCCATCGGGGGATTCCCAGTGGGCGTCGTCGCGGTGGGTATCGTGCCCATGGGGCTGCTGTCGTTTGCCTGCGGCGCAGGCCTGGGGCTGTTCAACTTCACCTGTGGTATCGGCGTCGGTGCATACGTGCGGGCCATTGGGCTGGCGCTCGGAGCCGATGCGGAGTCGGTCGGGCTTCCGCTCGCGCTCGGGGGCCAAAGGCCCTCGACGTGGTATCGGGTCTGCTTCGGGCTGGTCGCAGCGGCGGTGGTGCTGTGCCTGTACTACGTGGGCAAGGAGCGGATCGCGGTCACCAACATGACGCGGGTCGTCGATGTCACTTGGCACGCGCGGCCGGCCAAGTCCGAGGGCATCTACATCGAGCCACAGACCGAGTGCCGGATCGCGGGGCAGCTGCGCAGCGACGGGGTGGAGCGCATCCACGCCCGGCTGCGTGTGGACTGCGGCTCACTGAAGCTGGTCGAGCGCAGCATTCGATCCGGATGCAGCGTCGAGCAGGTCGACGTCGAGGGAGGGACGGCCTATCGGCTGCGGTGCACCGCGGATCGAGTGGCAGCCCGCGAAAACGACGACAAGGTCACGCCCGAGGTGCCCGGGTTGATCTTCGACACCCTCGCATCGGAAGGACGTGCCCGCGTGCATGCCCACGGCCCCCCACCGATGAACATCGAGCTCCACGTCGATGCTCTGAGCGATGTCGTCGTCGCCGAGCCTCTCCTTCCCGTGGAGGGGCCGCTCGAGACCCGGGCGAACTGAGCCACCCGTAGTCGCGCCGATGGGGCGTGACCGGTCGTGAACCATCCGAGGTGACGGCACGTTGAAGGGCCGGACACCGGCGCTCCGGGCCACGGCACGGTGGTATGCTGGCTGCGATGCGTATCTTCCGACCGTGGTGCCAGTGGGCGCCCGTGGTCACCGTCGCACTGATGGTGGTCTTGGCGGAGGCCTCGGCCGTCGCTGTGCCGCTGGTCTCTCGGGAGCAGGTCGACTCTGCTCGCAACAAGGCCATCTTGTGGGGCGTGTTCGCGGCCCTGATGCTGGGTGTGTTCATCTTCCGGATCGTGCGGTTGGCGCGGAAGAAGAACGAGACCGACGACGAGCAGTAGGGCCGGGGGGAGAAGTCTCGGCACGCGCTGGCGGGCCACACGGCCGCCGCACATCGTGGTGTCGCGACCTCTCCAACACACAGGGGTCGTGCTAGGGCTGGCGTTCGTACTGGACGAACTGTCGCCCGTCGCGGGGACGCACGAAGCGGTGGGTCTGGGCGAAGCCGAGGCTGCGCATGAGCCCATTGGCGCGAGGATTGACCGCAGCGATCGTCGCTCTGAACCGGTTGGCTCGCAGCTCGCGGGAAGCCCACGCCATCAGGGCCAACAGGGCCGGCGCCCCATGGCCTGCGCCGACCAGATCGGGGCGCAAGCCCAGGCCGAGATCGACGCAACCACCATCGCTACCATCGCTACCGTCGCCGTCATAGCGCCCACCGGGTACACGAGCCTCCACTCCGGTGGTTCCGTAGCCCAGCAGTACCCCGTCGGTATTGACCAAGGCGATGTGGTCGGGCTCCCGCAGCGCCATTGCTCCCGGGCCCGGATCGTAGATCGCCAGATCGCCGCCGTAGTGCCACGTGGCAATGGCACCGCGGTCTGCGTCCGTCAGCGAGCGAACGGCGATGGATGTACCCACGCCTTCGACGATGACATGGAACCGACCAGGGTTCGAGCGTTGTGGCGGCGCATGGTCGGTGTATTGGCTCGACGGTGTGTCGCTGTGGCTGTCGAGCCCACCCTCGCGCGTCGATGACGGGGCGACCGTCGCGCTCGAAATGCGGTGGACCCGAGGGTCGAGTGCACGGGGGAGGGCGCCGAGGTCATCGCGGCCGTCGATGACGCAAGCGAAGACCACAACGGGACGGATGGGGCTCGCCTGGATCCACCTGGATCCGCCGCGTGGTGGTGGTGGCTCACAGGCCACGGCGTTGGCCCGGCCGGGGAATTGTCGGACACTGCCGCGTGCGGATGGATGGCCGCCGCAACCAGCGGAGCCCCGCGGGAGTACGCAGTGGAACTAGATCTCATGCAACGAGGGCCGAGCTTCGAATCGTTCCGCAGCCGCGGTCGGGTGGCCTGCCTGTCGTCGCTGGCGTTGGTGTTGCTCGTGGCGACGCCGGGCTGCGACGATTCCGACAACAACGCAGCGAGCAAGGCGGCGACGAAGGCGGGCAAGCCCGCGGTCAAGGCCGTGGCCGCCGAACCAAAGCCGACCTCACCGGCCGATGTCGCGAAGCCGCCCGCCGATCCGCCTGGGGATGAGGCGGTCGGGAAGACACCTACGGAGCCGACACCAGCCGCCGCTGTTCCACCGCCGCCGCCAGGGTGGACCCGCGTGGAGCTCTCCACGGTGGTCGCCGGCATGACGGGCTCGGTGGATGTTCCCGCGGGCGTCGCCGCCACATCCACCACGCGGCAGGAGATCGACGCCGACGGGTTCTCGGTGGAGTCGGAAGGGATTGTGCTCGGCCCGCGCGTGGGCGGGGCGACGCTGGAGACGATGGTCGATCTCCCGTCACGTTTTGCCTCGGCTGCGGCGATGGCCAAGTTCCACGGCCAGTTCGAGCAGGTGTCGAGTGAAGAATTCGCCCCGGATCACTGGGCCGTGGTCCAGCGCTGGCGCCCCGGCGAGTGCATGCTGCACGGCTGGTCCGCCGCCGCCGGTCTGAGCTTCAACGTGTTCAAGGCGCCCTGCGACGAGATGGCCCAGTGGGTGAAGGTCTGCGGCACGCTGCGGGCGGGGCCCAAGCCCAACACCTCACCGATGACGGCGGCTGGGGCGTTCCCCGAGCTCGATCCGGCTGCGGCCGAGGTGGCGGTGGTCGTGGGGCGTGCGGTGGCGCGTGACGACGACGCCATGCTGCTGAGCGCCGTCGGTCCGGCGGGGGTCAAGGTGGGCGCCAAGGCGCACACGGCCGAGTCACTGAAGACCGCGCTCGAGGGCAAGTCGGTGGTGCAGGTCGTCGCGCCGATCCTCCACCAGCCCGACATGCCGGCCGAGGGGCAGTACGGCTGGAACAGCGATGGATCATCGGCAGACCTGGCGCAGGTGTGGTTCTCGAGTGGCTACGGTGAGCAGCCCTACTTCACGCTGAGCAAGTCAGGGGAGACGTGGCACGTGACCGAGTTCGGGGTGTTCGATCACGGGGAGCCGTGAGCCCTCGTGCACTGGCGCGGGCGCCAAGCCGTCGCTGCCCCGTGGTGGACGACGGTAGGCCCCCGTGCCAAGGTCGCGACCGTGAGCCGCTCACGTGCCGCCAACAAGCGCCGTTCCTCGACCCGTCGTCGCACTGAGGACCACAGCGCCAAGCGCAAGACCCGTACCGCCCGTGCCCCCGACCAGACCGGGGCCGACGACGAACGCGGTCGCAAGACCCAGGTCGCCAGCGCCCGGATCATGGTCAACCCGGCCGGCTTCGCGTTTGGTGAGCGTCTGGACGGAGAGGGATCGATCTTCATTCCGCCGCCCAACCGTGGTGGTGCCATGGATGGCGACGAGGCGGTGGTGGCCTGGTGGCCTGGCGCCCGGGGAGCGGAGGGCAGCGTACGCTCGGTCACCCGTCGCGCCCGCATCCGGATCACGGGCATCTTGCGACGCCGCGGGAAGCTGACGGTGGTCGAGCCGGATGACCCTCGCGTACTCGGCAGCGCCGACGTGGTCGGGGAGCCGTTCGATGGGGAGCCGGGGCAGGTCGTGGTCGGCCGTATCGTCGACTACCCGGGGCCGTGGAGCGACGACCTCACGGTGACCGTAGAGCGTGAGCTGGGAGCCCCGGGATCACTGTCGACCGAGGAAGCCAAGATCCTCATCGAGCACGGCATCGACCCCGAGATGTCCCCCAAGGTGCAGTCGGCGGCCAGCAGTGTGCCTCGTCGGGTGACCAAGCGCGACCACCAGGGCCGCGAAGACCTTCGCGATCTGCCGTTCATGACCATCGATCCTCCCGACGCCCGGGACTTCGACGACGCGGTGTGCGTGGAGCTGCTGGGGCGTTCGATGTCGCGGGCCCGCATGCGGGTGCACGTGGCCGTGGCCGACGTGTCTCACTACGTCCGCGAGGAAGGCGTGTTCGACGAGGAGGCAACCCAGCGCTGCTTCACCTGCTATCTGCCCGATCGCGCGGTCTCGATGCTCGCCGAGTCGCTGTCCGCAGGGATCTGCTCGCTGGTCCCGCGCAAGGATCGACTGGCGATGGTCGTGACGTTCGAGATGGACGGGGCGGGGAAGGTGCTGGGCGATGCGGAGGTCCGGGCCGCCGTCATCCACAGCCAGCTTCGACTCACCTACGCGCAGGTCGGCGAAGAGCTCGACGGCAAGGCACGCCTGCCCGCGGAGACCCGCAAGCGGATCCGCGTGCTGCGGGCGGCCGCCGATCGCCTCCAGCAGGCGCGGAACAAGCGGGGGGCGCTGCGGCTGGATCTGCCCGAGGTCAAGGTATTGCTCGACGAGGACGACCCCACGCGGATTCGTGACGTTGTGACGTCTCGGGCCGATCCCCAGGTGGCGCGTGCCTACAACCTCATCGAGGAGCTGATGGTCGCGGCCAACGAGGCCGTCGCCCGGCTGGCGGTCAAGCACCGACTTCCCGTGGTCTACCGCGTGCACGACGTTCCCGAGGAGGAGCGGATCGAGCGGTTCGTGGCCGTGGCCAGCCTGCTTGGGGTCGAGGTCGATCCCGAGCGGCTGCGCACGCCCAAGGGTTTTCGCGGGATGCTGCGTCGGATCGGCGAGCACCCCCGTCGCGACGCCCTGCATCAGCTGTGTCTACGCACGCTGTCGCAGGCCGAGTACTCGACCCACAACATCGGTCACTTCGCGCTGGGCAGCCCCGCCTATCTGCACTTCACCAGCCCGATTCGTCGCTACCCCGACCTCATCAACCATCGCGTGCTCAAGGCCTGGATTCACCGCGAGCAGGGACCGGCGGGTCCGCAGCCCGTGCCCCGGATGCCGCCGCTTCGGGCCAGCCGCGAGCACGCCGAGCGTTGCAACGAGCGCGAGCGGGCCACGGTGCAGGCGGAGCGGGACGGCAAAGCACTGTTCACGGCCGCGTTCATGCGCGATCGCATCGGTGAGCGGGTAGAGGGCACGATCGGCGGGCTGTCGGCGGGCGGCATCTACGTCACCCTGGACGAGCCCCCGGTGGACGGGATGGTACGGCGAGCCCGGCTGGAGCGGGAGCGTCGCGAGCGTTACCAGCTGGACGAGTACGGTGCGCGACTCATCGGCGACAAGACTGGCCGGGAGTTCAAGGTGGGCGATCGCGTGATCGTGGAGGTGCTCGACGCGAGCATCGAGCGGCGTCAGATCGAGCTGGCGTTGATGGGCGTGCTGTCGACCTGAGCCCCGCCGGGGCACTGGTCGATCCCGTCCGCCGATGGTGGCATGATGCGCTCGCGGCCCGGCAAGGGCCCACGACGCCATGGCCGACGACGACGACGGACACTACCGGACCTACCGCGGCAATCTGCTCCAGCGCCTGGGGCTGGCCAAGCCCGCCAACGAGCTCGCGGGTCCGCCGGACATGCCGGTGTGGATGCACCCCATCGAGTTTTCCCAGGTTCGGGCGGTGCTGGCATCGGTGGCGCCCGAGCACATGGTGGAGTGGGGCAGCGGGGGCAGCAGCCGGGCGTGGCTCGATGCGCTGCCGGGGCTGCGTACCCTGTGGTCGGTGGAGCACCATGCCCAGTGGGGCGAGCGCGTGCGCGACTCGATCGACGACCCGCGCTTCCATCTGGACCTGCAGCCTCCCCCCGCCCACGACCCGGAGCCGGAGCATCGGCCGGGGGACAAGCAGACGGCCGCCGCCCATCGGGCGTGGTGCATGCGCTGCGAAGAGGATCCGGAGCTGATGCGTCACTACGTGGAGGCACCGCGCAAGGCCGGAGTCGTCTTCGACGTGGCGCTGGTGGACGGGCGGGCCCGGGTGCTGTGTCTGCGCGAGGCGATGGCGCTGGTGCGACCAGGCGGGATGGTGATGCTCCACGACGCCCAGCGCGAGGAGTATCAGGCGGCCGCGCATGCTCTGGGGGAGCCGTTGTTCCTCCAGCCGTGGGTCCAGGGCCAGCTGTGCCTGTTGCGCGTGCCGAAGACGGGCTCGGCGTAGCACCCCAGGGTCGGCGGGATCCTCCTGACATCACCCTGGCAGCAGGCTGCGGTCGGGACCAGACTGGTGACAGGTCGTTGGCAGGAGCGCCGCGCTA
>JAHZJA010001342.1 GCA_022601155.1 Deltaproteobacteria bacterium
CAATGTCCTGGTCGATGTCGACGAACTTGTCCGCGCCAAAATTGACGAACCCTTGCAGCACGGTGGTATCCGCGAACGTACTCCCGTCGATCGTGCCCGAGCTCCGCAGCAACAAGCTCTGATTGTCGGCGTGGGGATCCTTGGGATCGAGCACATAGAAGATGTCGTCATCCCCGTCCTCGTCGACATCGGCGATGTTGGGCGTCCGTGGTGCGCAGTCGATCCCGCTGGGCAATGGGAACACGTTCTCCGCGGTGAAGCGGACGTTCTTGGCGTAGTAGTCTTCATCGGGCCCGATCTGCGTCGTGTACTCGAACGTCGTGTCCGGCAGACACGTGCCCCAGGCGTCGCAGGTCGTCACCGTCGCCAGCAGCTCCCGGGACGTTCGGAAGCTGAACTCTCCCGCCGGGTCGTTGAGCGCGTATGTCCGCACCAGCACTCCTCCAGGGCCGTAGACCCGGATCTTGGACAGCCGCTGCGTATGCAGCATGCGGATCCCGTTGACCCAACGATCGCGGTAACTGGTGGGGATGAGCGGCGTCCACTCGAAGGCCACCGAGCGCAGCGAGGACGACCCGCCGAACAGTCCTGCAGGCTCACCGGTCCAGCGCGTGTACGTGATCTCGTCGATCATGCGGCCCGCCTGCTGCAAGCCCGTGCTCGTCGCCTGGTTGCAGGCAGCAGGGTTGGTCACCTGGCAGTTGGTCGGGTCTTCCTTGTAGCTGTAGTCGATTCGGTCGCCGAGATGCTCGACGCCCGACAGCAGCCACCCCACCGTAGCCGCGACCCCCGAGTCGTGCCGGTTGGCCCAGTTCCGGGAATTGTCGGTCTCGCCGTACCACTCGTAGCGCTTGCCCGGGCGCAGCACCACCCAGGCGTGCAGCGAGGTCACCTCTCCCACGGCACCCATCAACGCCAGGACTCGGGTGTGGTCGCTGGAGTCCTCCGGCGCATAGGCCCCGCCGACCCATAGACCCGCGGGGAGGGTGACGTCCGACGGCAGAGCCCAGCTCGCCTCGCTCAAGGGGTTGAGCTTGTTGCCGTTGAGGCAGAAGTTGTCCGAGTCTTGGAAGTCGACGTTGTCGGAGAACCCGTCCCGGAGGGGTGTACGAGCGCACCGCTCGATGGCCGACAACCCGGACAGCGACCAGCCCACATACCCCATCGAGCCCATCGCGTTGGTGCTTTGGTAGGACAGCGCGAGGTTGGGCTGGATGCCCTTGCGGCCCGGGGGGACGATGATGGGCACGCGATAGCCGAAGGTCCCATCGGCGACGTCGGAGCCCTGCGGGAAGGTACCCGTGGGACTGCCTGGCTCGTGCCCATCGTCGGGTACGGGACCTTGGCCCTCCCGAAACTCGATGGCAGGGTCGTCGCCATCGGGCAGGTCGTCCACGGGGACTTCCTGACAGCCGATCGTCAGCAACAACGGAGCACAGAGGCCTCGCGCTGCTGCTCTCCAACGAGCCTGGGTTCCACGGTTTGCCGATGACCTGCGTCGCCACGAGATGGTCTCGCGGACGCCGAATGGTGACGGACGGGTGCACTTGCGATCGAGGCTGCTCATACGCGGTATGGGGCAGAACCCGCGCCTGCGCCGTGTGACCGCGTCGATGTTCCCCGCCGCTCGAATCGAGTGGACACGATCCGGCGCGGCCGCTGGTCACCCCGCCCCTGTGCCCGCAAAATACGGCGGCAACGGAGTTGGTTGCCGCCCCACCAAGACGATCGAGGCGTTGCTCACGGACTCCTTTCGCGGCCTCGTCAGTCTTTTCCCGACGAGCCGAGACGAAGCTGTGCTCCCGGCTCGAGCGACTGCGAGTGCCCCGACGTCGTGCTCGCAGCCATCGAGATCGTTGCGCGACGGTGCCCATGCGAACCGGGCGGGTCCGTGTCCGGGTTACGACCAGCCCGTGGCGGGTCCCCCGGGCAATGCCGCGTGCGACTACGAGTGCGAGCCGCCGCGACGCCGACGACCGATTCGCCAGGCGCCGCCGAACAGCACCAGGATGATCCCCGTCACTCCTGCCATGAAGCCCACCCGCCCCCAGAGGTCGGCGAGCGCGAGGGATGAGTCCCCGTGGCCATGGTCTGTGTGCTCGTTTCCATGAACGTGGGACGGAGGGTCAGCCGATGCATGGTCTTCGAGGGTGTGACCTCCATGCCCGTGATCATGGCTTCCGTGACCATGGCTTCCGTGACCATGACCATGACCTCCGTGCTCGTGGTGACCTTCCGCGTGGTCGTGATGGCCCTCCTCTTGCCGCTCGATCGGTCGGTTGCGAACGCACAGCAACGACGTCGCGACCTTCCGACATGTCCCGATGTAGCGAGCGTGTTCCGCATCGGTCCACGAGCAATCATCGCCAAGCTCCAGGTGCTCGCAGGCATGCCGCCCTGCGAGGTTGTGGAGGCCGCGGTGGGCGTGAGCCTCGGTGCTGGCGAGCGCGAAGCGCCACGACAGTCCGGCCGCGATCACGACGGCCCCCGCACGACGCATCAGGCGATCACCCCCCACCGGGAGCGCCTCCACCCGGAGGGCCTCCACCGCCCGGTCCACCGCCGACGCCTTCGACGAGTACCCCTCTGAAGCAGCCGATGAACATGTTCTCGCCGCCGCTGGCCGCGTGGTAGTGGTAGCCGCGAAGGTCGTCGGTATGACCACGGCACTCGTCGAGATCGGCCGGCTCCTCACCGCCTTCGGCCGCCATCTCGTGGATTGCGTAGCCATCTTGGGCGTAGCCCATCAGCGGCGCGTGGCCGTCACACTGCTCGACCCCCGCCACGCACCCGGTGGACTCGTGATAGTGGTAGCCGATCCCGTTGTTGACGTGCCCGCCACAGTCATCCAGTGGCGCGATGTTGTACGCCGCCAAGATGATCTCCGTGTTGGCCGGGAACTCGATGCGGACGCCATTGAGGCTCACCCCCGGCGGAATTTCTTCAATCTCGGTGGGCGTGTCGCTCGCGACCGGCTCGATCGGAATGAGGTAGGCATCAGAGACCGGACCGCCAACATCGGCGATGGTGCACTCGACGCAGTAGTTCAGATACTCCTCGGGTGCGTTGGGCATGGCCGCGGCAAGACATGCCTCCTGCGTGTCGGTGACGTTCACGTCTCCCGTCACGGGGTCGTACAGCTGCCACGTGTCGTCGTTGTAGAACGTCGCCAGGTCGGTCACGAAGGCACCGTCCACGTCATGCAGCACCCCAGAGTCGGGCCACAGCCCCACGTCGTCGGGGCCATCGTCGATGGAGCGGGGGCAGTAGGGCCCGACATCGTGGTTGGAGGGCTCACCTGCGATCTCGATCCGATAGCACATGGTCTGCGTGCCATCGGCGAGTGTGCACGGCTCCTCGGTGATGTCACTGATGAGACTCCCGGCCAAGAACTGGCCCGGCTGCGGCCCTTCGCCGACCACCGAGCAGCCGGCGGTCGTCGAGTCCGCTCCGGAACTCTGGGTCGTCGTCGAGTCGGCGCTCGGCGAGCTGGAGGAAGATGAATCGGCGACCGATGAATCGCTGGTCGATGCGCCAGAGGCTGTCGAGTCGTCACTCGCAGGGTCTTCGCCGCTGCAACTGGCCCCCCAGGCGAGCAGCAGGAGCACGGGCCCCATGGACTTGGTGGACATGAGCATGGTGTTCTTTCGTGGGCGGGCTCAACCCCGCTCGTTCCCGGCGCCATCGCTGTGCGAGGCAAACGCGGAGCGAACGCAACTGCAGGAGGCCACCAGCCGCGGGGCGAAGAGCGGTGAGTGAAGCGACACGTCACCGGCCAGTGTGCAATCGGCATGCCGTGCGCCCGACGGCGACACGTCGGGTACTTGTCCTTCGGCTCGCTGCGAGATTCGCCGCGCTACCTGCCAGATACGCCGAGCAGATTTCGCGATGGCACCGGCGTCCGCACTGCCGCCGTGCCCACCATCGGCTCAGGGTTCCACACGGGTGTGGAACTCGCCGTTTTCCCCGAACGCATCCACCCCTGGGGGCAGTCGCGCGACGAGGTCGGCGTCGTACAGCTCACCGACCGCAATGGCATCTCCGACCCGCCCGGGATCGACCGCGCTCACGCGGCACCGAACCGGCGCGCTCGCCAGCTCGCGCGAGAGCTCGGCATACGGTCGATGCCACAGTGGAAACGCCAGCGTCGCGCCTCTTCGCTCGGCCACCGGAGCCAGCGCCCCCTCTCGCCACGTCCGGATTTCCTCGAGGTGCAGGTCGCCAAACACCAGCCGCACGATCGGCTGCCGGCGGGCCACCGTGGCCAAGCCCAGCTCGATCCGTTCGACGTAGTCGTGCCCCGGCCGCAGCGGCACCGACAGCTGAGCATGCCCCAGCGCCCGAGCCTGGGCCGCGATCGTCCCGCGGGTGAGCCCCTGGTGGGCGATGACCTCCGTCGCATCGTCGAAGGTCGTCAACAGCACCACGGGACGCAACCCCTCGCGAACCAGCGCACGCAATGCAAGGTAGGAGTCCTTGCCCCCGCTCCAGAACAGCACATCACACGGGCCGCCAGGATCGCCGACGAGCCACGGATCGCGCACGGTGGAACGCGGCCCGCGAACGTTGCGATGGCCGTAGGGGCAGTGACGACAGCCGCAACCGCAGCACTCCCCCCGGCGCTCGAGCATCACCGCGGTGAGCACCCGATAGCCCGTCCGCGGATCGACGTAGGTGTCGGCTCCCGCCTCGCAGGCCCGGCCATGAAGTGTGTCGTTCATCCCAACACCACCGCTTGCTGCGGCGAGACCGGACGCCCGGTGAAGATCTGCTGAAGGACCTCGGCCCCGTCGACGACCCGAGGGCCAGGGCGGCTGAACAACGCGTTGGCATCGGCGGCCCACACCCGCCCTTCGGCGACCGCCCGTAGGCCCGCCAGCGGACCTGTCACGGCCGCCGACAGGTGGGTCCGGTTGCGCGACAGATCGAAACCGCATGCGATGCCGATCACATAGTCGGGGTCGGCCTCCCGAAGCTGCTCCCAGCTCAGACGCCCGCTGGGGCGACCCGCCTGACCGAACAGATCGCGACCACCCGCGACGGCGACCTGCTGTGGCACCCAGTGCCCGCCAAACCACGGCGGATCCGGCCACTCGAGCATCGCGACGGTGGGAGGCGACGACGGCCGGGCATCGTCCAGCCGGGCCCAGCGTCGATCGAGCGTGGCCACCAACGCCTCGGCGCGGCCCGGCTGACCCGCCGCAGAGGCCAGCGCCGCCAGATCGTGGCGAATCCCCGACCAATCGATACCTTCCAAGGACAGCACGCGAGCCGAGGACACCTCGTGCACGGGTGCCCACTGCAGGCTCTGTCGCACGGTGGACTCCGTCACCGCACACACCGCGCACACCCCCTGCGTCACGATGAGATCGGGGCGCAGCTGTGCCAGCAGGGCTCCGTCGACCATGTACAGCGGTCGCCGGTCCAACGACGCTGCGCTCACCGCTGCGTCGATCTGAGCGGGCGAGAGACCGTGGTCGAGAATGCTGGAGGTGACGCGCGGCAACGAGGCCACATCG
>JAHZJA010001343.1 GCA_022601155.1 Deltaproteobacteria bacterium
AAGCTTGGCGCTCGCGCACAACGTGACGTTCTTCATCGGGGCGAGCTTCTTCCTCCCCACCACCTTCGAGTACACCACTCCTCGCTAGGGCGCGTACGACATGAAGACGCTTCGCAATCTTCTCACCGTCTCCGTCGTTGCCGGCTGTGCTTGGCTCGCGGTCCCGACACAGGTTCAAGCTGCCCCAGGTGGGCGTAAGAGTGTGCTTGAAGGCGAACCCATCGTTCGCAAGAAGCTCCAGCTTCGCAAGTTCCGCTTCCAGCTCACGCCCTACATCGGCATGAGCTTGTCGCAGCCGTTCGTGCACATGGGGTACGTCGGCGTTCGCGCTGGCGTTCACTTTGCCGACTGGATTGGCGTCCGCGCCGGCTTCGGCTACGGGGTGGTCAACGTCGACTCCTCGCTGCTGCGCGCCATCAACGGCGGCGGTCTCCCCGTGGGTATCGCTCCCGGCGAGACCGACACCAGTGGTGTCAACGGTCAGCTGTGCCCCACCGAGCCCAACGGTGGCGCTCCGTGCCGGCCCATCGCCGAGTCCGACAACCCGGCGCCGCTGCTCCACGACTTCCAGGCGGGCCTCACACGGGCCCAGTGGCAGTCGAGCGTCGACGCCGTGTTCACCCCGTTCTCGGGCAAGCTGGGTCTGTTCTCGGCCGCGTTCACCAACTACGACATCTACCTGTTCGGTGGACTTGGGTTGGTGGGCTGGAACAAGCACACCGACCAGACCAGCACGTCGGAGCGTCTGCAGCTCGACACCAACCCCGCCAACGACATGACCTTCTGCTCGTCGCTGGCCCAGGGCCAGAACGACGAGTGCATCCTGCACCCGGTCGACCCCGACGATGGCGTGAAGCTCGGCTTCTCCTTCGGCGGCGGTGTGCACCTGTTCGCCAGCAACTTCGTGGCGATCAACCTCGAGGTGCAGGACATCATCACCAGCAACAACCTTGCCGGGCTGAACACCACCGTCGACGACATCCCGCCGCGGGTGGATCGCAACGACCGCGACGTCTTCCACAACGTCACGCTCCAGATCGGTGCGAAGTTCTACATTCCGTTCAAGGCCAAGCGGACCAACTAGGCCGCACTGACCACGGTGCGCAGCCCTGCGGCGGCACCCTCTCAATGAGCACAACGGGATCCCAAGCGGGTCCCGTTGTTCGTTTGGGGTCACCCAAGCTGCGGCAGCCCTCTGTCGTTTGGGGTCCGTCACCCTGATGAGCACAGCGGGGACCCAGGCGGGTCCCGCCGCTCGTTTGGGGTCCGTCACCCTGATGAGCGCAAGCGGGAACCCAAGCGGGTCCCGCCGCTCGTTTGGGGTCACCCGAGCTGCAGCGGCGCCCCCTGATGAGCACAGCGGGATCCCAAGCGGGTCTGGGATTCGGCCGACCCCTACCGGCGGGGCTCGTGGAGGGCCGCGGCGCTCGGCAGCTGGGCTGCCCGCTCTGGCGCCCCAGCTGTGGACTCGGTGCACCCTTCGACCGCCACCACGCCCTCACCCGTGTCGTCGATGACCGCGGTGTAGGTGTGGTGCTCGCCGTGCTGGCCCTCGCCGGTCTGCAGCCACAGCTCCAGACAGTTGTTCGTGAGGTCGATGGCCAGACCCTCGAGGTGGAACGTGGCCGCTCCCTCGACGACCAGAACCTCAGCCTCGGCCCCACCCACGTTGTCGACCACCACCGCGCTCAGGCCCGCGGCCAAATCGTCGAGCCCGATGATGTTGCCGTCGATGTCGACCTCCTGCTCCGGATCGTCGGTGAGACTCGGAGGCGGCAGCGGGATCGAGATACCCCGATCGTCGATGAACACCCCCGCGCGAAACACGGGCGTGGGATCGTGCTGAACACATCCAGCGAGCAGCGCGCACCCCAGGGCTCCGAGAAGCGAGAGTGCGGTGATCGCGTCGTTCGTGGATCGATGCATGGTCGGCACGGTCGAACCTCTATTCTAGCAAGCCGCGTTCCGTCGTGGGGGGCCAGTCTCCACGGGGAGTTGGCGGGCCAAGGCGGGGGCAATGCCAACTGTATTGGCTGGCCCGGAGCGCGAGGTTGTCAGCCTGGTTGGCACCGCAGGGGCATGGCTGGGGCAGGACCCCGTCGGCTCTCCGCTCACCATCTTCGTGTCCCTGCCTGTGCACCGTGTCGGCCCCAATCGATCACACCTCAGAGCCCTCGGAGGTTTCCGCCTGGCGACGCAGTTTCTTTTGTAGGCCGTAGCGCGACAATCCAAGCAACGCGGCGGCTTTGGTCTGGTTACCCCCGGTTCGCTCCATCGCCTGGGTGATGAGCGCTCGCTCCATGCGAGCGACGCGGGGACGAATCTGCAGGTCGTCGCCATCATCGCCGCCCAGACCATCGGAGGCCGGTGTACCCGCCATGGCGCTCATCGACAGGTCGTCGGGACCAACCTCACCCTCCACCAGCGCCGCCCAGCGTTGGACCTCATTCTCGAGCTCGCGCACGTTGCCGGGCCACGGATGCTGCGACAACCGCCGCATCGCCGCGGCCGAGACCTGCAGCCGCCCCCCCGCGCCATGGCGCTGGACGAAGTGCTCCACCAGCGCGGGCAGGTCATCGAGGCGCTCGCGCAGCGGAGGCAGCTCGATCTTCACGACGTTGATCCGATAGTACAGATCGCGCCTGAACTCCCCACGACCCACCATGGCCTCGAGATCACGGTTGCTCGCGGCGATGACCCGCACGTCGATGGCACGCGAGCGGCTCTCCCCCACCCTGCGGACTTCGCCCTCCTGGAGTACGCGCAGCAGCTTGGTCTGCATCGCGGGGCTGGTCTCGCCCACCTCGTCGAGAAAGATGGT
>JAHZJA010001344.1 GCA_022601155.1 Deltaproteobacteria bacterium
CGGGAGCACCGCTGGCCGTCATCCGTGGGCGTCGATTTCGCAGGCGGGACCGGCCGGAGCACGGGTCCCCGCGCCGAGAATCGATCCCCCTGCGCTGCCAAGCGCACCCAAGGGCCCCCCGCTCGCCCCCGTGGAACCAAACCGGGCAGTGCTCTAGCATCCTCAGCGGTGGCCGGCTCCTCGTCTGCCGGAGAGCGAGTTCCGTTCGCAACCCGGCTCGCCTATGGCGCCCCCAACTTCGGGCTCGCGCTGATCGGCGTGCCCATCCTCGTCTACCTGCCGCGCTTCTACAGCGATGTGGTGGGGATGCCCATCATGTGGATCGGCGTGGCCTTCGTGGCCGGTCGGATCCTCGACGCCCTCACCGACCCGCTCGTCGGCTACTTGTCCGACCGCAGTCGCTCTGCGGCCGGCCGCCGTCGTCCGTGGATCCGCTGGGGCTGCGTGCCGCTGGCGCTGCTGTCGGTCGCCCTGTTCATTCCCCCGTCGGGCCTCACCGGGACCCCGGCGATGGTCTGGGCCGGCCTGCTCATGGTCGGGTGGTTTCTCGCCTACACCGCGATCAACGTCCCATACCGCGCGCTCGGACCCGAGCTCACCGACGACTACGACGAACGCACGGCGTTGTTCTCGATCCGCGAGGGCTTGTTCGTGGTGGGCACCCTGGTCGCCGCAGTCGGCCCAGGGGCAATCGGCCTGGCGCTCGGCCTCGACGACGGCGAGGCCGAACGACGACGATTCGCCTGGTACATCGCGGGCGCAGCTCCGCTGTTCGTCGTCGCGTGTTTCGCGTGCACGGGGACGGTCCGGGAGCGGTTCCACCAACGAACGGCCGCCGTCGCCACGCGGGAGAGCTTTCCGCGCCAGGTTCGTCGGGCCTTCCGCAACCGTCCGTTTGCGATCCTCCTGTCGGCCTTCGTCGTGATCGCGATCGGCAGCAGCCTGCCCGCGGTGCTGATCAGCTACTTCACGACCTACGTCCTCCACACCGAGTTGATGCCGCTGTTCCTGCTCATCTACTTCGGGATCGGCCTGGCCTGTCTCCCGGGCTGGATCGCGCTGTCACGGCGGTGGGGCAAGAAGCGCACCTGGTTGACGGCGATGGTGATCAACGCCGGCTTCTTCATGTTCGTCGCATTCCTGGGCGACGGGGATGTACTGCCCTACGGGTTGTTGGTCGCGGGCTCGGGCACGGGGGGCGTCGCGGTCCTCGCCCTGCCCTACTCGATGCAGGCCGACGTCATCGACCACGACGAGCACGAGACGGGCGAGCGACGCGAGGGCCTGTACGGCGGGCTGTGGTCCATCGCAGAGAAGAGCGCGGCCGGTCTGGGGCTCGGCGTGTCGATGTTGGTCCTCGATGTCGCCGGGTACCAGCCCAACCAGGAGCAGTCGGCCTTCGTGCTCGATGTGCTGCGCGTGCTGTACATCGGGGTGCCCGTGGTCTGCACCGCAGCGGGTTTTGCCATCGCCCTGCGCTACCCGCTGGACCGCGCCGCACACCAGGCGATCACGGCGAAACTGCACCGCGACAGCCACGACTGACGCCGGGACTGCCGCGGTGCTCCCCTACCACTGGTGCCAGTCGGTCGACCCATAGACCGCCACCGTCGGCGGCGCCTCGAACAACATGCCAAACGCCATCTGAAAATCCGGGTTGCCGTAGAACGCCTCGATCGCGGTGGAGTCGGTCCACACGTCCACCGCGAAGAACTGCTGCGGGTCCTCGGGCGACCCCACCCACACCACGTGCGCCACGTCGCCGGCCGCGAGCGCATCGGCCTCGCCGCCCATCGCGATCATGTCGTGCTGCTGCTGCGCGGCGTCGATGTCCGCGTCGGCCAAGCGTCCACGGACGACCACGAACCAGTGCTCCCCCGCGTCTGCAGCCTCGAGGCTCCCCCAGCCGTGCCAGTCCTCTCGGCGCTCGAACAGCTCGAGCAGGGGCGGACGGCCGAACAGCATGCCGAACGCCGCTTGGAAGTCCGGGTCGCCGTAGACCGCCTGCGCTCCCTCGAGGGACTCCCACTGGTCGATCCCGAGGAAGGCGTTCTCGGTGGTGCCCAGCAGCGTGGTGCCCAGCAGCGCGTCGTGGCCGAAGTCCCCGGCCGCCATCGCAGCCTTTTGGCCCCCCATCGCGACCGCGTCGTGAACTCCCTGCGCCATCTCGAGATCGTCGGTAAACAGAGACCCCCGCACCAGCGCGCCCCACTCGTTGCCGACGGGCTCACCCGTCGTCGTCGCATCCTCGGTGTCGGTGGACATGTCCCCCGTGTCGGTCGAGTCCACCGAGTCCATCCCCCCAGCCCCCAGTCGCCCATCGCCCCGGAGTCCGGAGTCCTTGTGATATCACTTGACCGCTTGGCCCTTGGCCCCAGCCCCGGCGCCCCAGTCCACATTCCACATTCCCCAGTCCCCAGCCCGCCGTCCGCCGTTTGGCAGGACTGTGAGCTTGTGAGTCGTCCCCGCCACAGTTCCCCTTTCAGGAGGGCGATGGGCCGGAGTTCGAGTTGGGGCCGGACAAGCACGTCGTGGACGTGCCGCGATTGTTCTTCTCGCAGAAGCTTCCTGCTGAGGGCTTCGAAGTGATCGAGCGTGATCAGGACTGACTGGCGGCGAACTGCGAATTGAGGCTGGGGTCTGGGGTGTGAGGTGTGAGTGGGGCGTGAGGTGTGGGGTGTGGGGTGTGTGGGGTGTGCGGTGTGAGTGCTAAGTGTATGGGTCCGGATATGCGGATAGGTGGAGAGGCGATGTTGAGTTGTGACGTTCGCCCGTACGCCTAAAGCGTGAAGCGTGGACGCTTGATCGTTGAATGTTGCAGTTTGTAAAGCAGATACTCGAAGCGCCCAAGCGTATCCCATTCCACGTCTTGTCTCACATCTCGCTGTTGATTCTTGAGCCTTGTCCCGCTTTCAGTGTTGGCGTTTCGGACCACTCGGTCGGCTTCTCAGCATCCCTGCACTCGGCATCTCGGCATCTGTCGCACCCAGAACTTCAAGCCGTACAAGTGCACCCTGAAACCGGGCAGCACCGTGTACATCCCAGCTGCGTGGGTGATTCTCGACCAGGCCATCGGTGA
>JAHZJA010001345.1 GCA_022601155.1 Deltaproteobacteria bacterium
CCAAGACGCATCGGTATATGGTTACCAGTCATGGGCACCAGGTCATCACGGCGCTGGCCGCGTCACGGGATGCCACCCCACGGGAGCTTCTCGATCGCGCTGCCTGAAATTTCTTCTCGCCACAACAAGATTTCGGAGGTTAGTAGTACAGGGGGCGACATGCTCAGCGCGTACATCAAGGCGGTCACCGAAGCCTCGCCGCAGGCCCGGGTGATCTTCGACCGATTTCACGTGCAGCGCCTGGCCCACGACGCTCTCGACGAGGTACGTCGCGAGGAGGTCCGCAACGCGAGCAGCGAGACCAGGGCCGAGCTCAAGCGGACTCGCTGGGCTCTCCAGAAGAACCCCTGGAACCTCCGGCGCTTCGAGCAGCAGAAGGTCTCCATGGTGCAGCGAACCAACAAGCGTCTGTACCGGGCGTACTTGCTCAAGGAGACGCTGCTGGCTGTCCTCGACCGGCGACAGATCAACGTCGCGTCGCTCAAGCTCGACGAGTGGCTGGCCTGGGCATGTCGCTCCAAGCTCCCGCCCTTCGTCAAACTGGCCCGCACCGTCCGCAAGTATCGCGATGGGATCCTCGCCTACATACAGACCCGGCTCAACAACGGCCGCGTCGAGGGGCTCAACGGCAAGGCCCGGGTGCTCACTCGTCGCGCCTTCGGCTTCCACGATGCCCGCTCACTCATTGCCATGCTGTTCCTGTGCTGCGGCGGGGTTTCCGTGGCTCCGACGCAATTGTGCCTCTTCGAGGTCCACTAATGTGTCAGGAGAGCCAAAAAATCGGGGAGATCCCGATAGGGTTGAGGTCCGCGATGAACCCAGCCTTGCCCCGTGACGCCTGTAGGCGGCGAGTGAGCGAGACGGCGCCTTCGCACTACCCCCGATCGCGGTAGGTCTCGGCCCAGGAGAAGTCTCCGAGCAGGGTCGGCCGGAAGTGGGTGAGCAGGATCGTGAACAGATCGCGGAGCTCGTTGCGGGTCTTGGAGGCCGAGGGCGAGGTGGAAGGGTCGGAGATCAGTCCGGGGGTGAGGGGACCCGGCGGGCGCTCTGGTTCGGGGACGAGCACGAGCATGGCCTCGGGAATGCCGACGCCACCAGCCCCCGTGTGCTGCTCGAGGAAGCTCAGGTGGACGTCGCCGACGTAGTCGTCGCTCAGGGCGAAGCCAGAGGCCGGGAAGTGGACCAGGATTCCGTCGGGGAGGTCGTCCTCGACCTCCCAAGGGACCGGCCACTCGTACTCGGCCAGGACCTCCTCGACGATCGCAGTGTTCAAGTGGGATTCGTAGTCGAGCATCGGCGCCTCGTCTCCTTCGATTTCGTGGGGCCTCAGTGGGCCGGGGGAATCGCGACCCCGTCGGCGCCCCAGGTGTAGCCCTTCCCCTTCAGGTAGTCGACCTCGCGCCCGAAGATCGACTTGATCTTCTTGCCGGCCCCGTCGAGCACGAAGCTCCCGTCCTTACGGGTGACGTAGATCGCGATGTCCTTGGCCGGGTCGGAGACGAAGCGGATCGCATCGCCCCGCTTGATGGCGTCCTCCAACCATGGCTTGTTGACGTCCTTCCAGAACTCGTCGGTGACGGTCGACCAGTACTTGAGTTCGTCGCCCGCCTCACGAATGGCCTTGTGCTTCTCGAGGATCTCGGGCCACTTGGGCGAACGGAGCACGTTGACGCCGCCTGGGTTGTGGCCCATGACCGTGGCTCCCGGCATGTTGACACCGCGGGTGGCGACCGCGTTGGTGTCCTTGAGCACCCCGGTGATCGTCGTGGTCCGGTCCGGGTGCAAGGCGATGGTATTGCCCCCGTGGAGCTTGGTGCTCTTGGAGATGACCTCGAGCCGGCTTCCGTTGGAGAACTCGCCGATCTTCTTGGCCCCGCTCATGATGTCGAGGGGAGTCTGGGCCGACTTGTGGATCCGTACCGCCTGTTCCCAGGCCTCCTTGGCCTTGGCCATCTGCTCCGGGGACATGTCGCCGGCGACCCCGGCGATCTGTCGGGCCTTGCGGAGCTCGAGCACGAACTGGTGGAAGGAGTGGACGCCCTGGGAGATCTTCGCGTGGGCGATGCGGACCAGGGCCTCGAAGGTCTCGGGATCGGCGAAGCTCTTGAGCACGCCCTTGGCCTTGAAGATCTTGGCCAGGTCGTCGGTGGCGGCGGTGGCTGCCTTGCGGGCGAGGGCCGCCTTCTCGGCCGCCTCGAGGATGCTGGCTTCGATCTGCCCGGCCTTCTTGAGGTGATTGACGGCGTTGATGAAGTCGCCGATGTCGCCTCCGGCGTTGAGAGCCTTGGCGGCTGGGCCCAGGGCCTTCACGGCCTTGACGGCGGCACCGAGGTCCAATGCCGCACCGGCACAGGCGACGATCAGCCAGAACATGCTCGGGTCGTCAGTGAAGCCGACGTCGGCCAGGTCCTTCTCTCGGGTGTAGTTCTGGTACTCGTCGTAAACGAAGTAGGAGGAGATCAGGAGCCCTCCGCCGGCGGCCGCGGCCGCGATGGCCGGGGTCGCGGCACCGTAGGAGACGATCGCCAGGGCGATGGCCAGGATCGCCAGGATCGCGTTGACGATCATCTCGTCGCGGTGGATCTCCGCGATCTTGTCCTTGACGATCTCGTCGAAGATGCTGCCCTTCTCGATCGACATGGCCGAGTAGAAGGTGGGCATCAGCTTGGGCAGCTTGAACACCTGGTCGGGCTTCTTGGCCAGGTGGCCCTTGGCCTCCTCCACGTCCTTGATGCGGGCGGCGATGTGGCTCTGGATCAGCCCACCCAGGCCGGAGACGTTGGCCTGGGCCATCTCTGCCTTGACGATCCGACGATTCAAGGGCAGGTGGCTCTCGTCGAACAGGGGGTGCTTGGGGGTCAGCCCCTGGACCTCGGACTGGGCCGCGCCCTTGGCTGCCGAAGCCTTTGCGTAGGCGGCCTGGGGATCGCCACTGGGGCGTGGACCCTTGGTGGCGATCGAGCCGGGCGTCCGGTCGTAGGTGGCGTGGGCGTTGCTGATCTTGGCGTTGGCCGCGAACTCCTGGTAGTGCTGCCGGAACTTGCCGAGCTTGAGGTAGAGGGCCTTCAGCTCGGTGGGGGACTTGTAGCGCTCGCCCTCCTGGTAGAGCTTGCCGCGGTACTTGTCGAGGATGTCGTAGGTGATCGCCAGGGCTTCCTTGCGGAAGGCCGCGAGGAAGCGGGAGATGTAGCTCTCGAAGTCGGCGATGCTGCTGAAGTTGGCCTTCTTCAGGGCCGCGACCAGGCTGGCGTAGGCATCCTCTTTGGCCTTGCGGAAGTAGTCGGCATTCGGATCGCGGACGCCGAACTCGTCGTGGGAGGGGATGTGGACACTCTTCAGCGCCTTGTAGTTCTTGTACTGCTTGTAGAGACTGCCGTGGGAGTAGAGCTTGGTCTGAATCGACTCGCGCTCGTCCCGGTCCTTCTTGCGGGTCTCGACCGCACTGAGGTGGACGTCGATGGCCGCCTCGAACACGTCGAGATCGATGGTCGAGGCCGAGACCTTGGAGGTGTAGTCGGCCACGTCGCCCGGGTTCATGTCCTCGATCTTCTTGGCGATCCGGAACAGCTGATCGATGTCCTTCGCGGTGATCTTCTTGCCGTCCGTGCTGATCTTGATCAGCTTCTTGACCTGGGGCGGGAGGTTCTGGACGTACTCGTTCTGGAACAGGACCTCGTCGCGGATCTGGTTCCAGAACTGGGCCTGGGCGGTCTCTCCCGGCTTGATCTTCGTACCGGCCTCGATCCCGGTGGCCTGGTAGTAGCGGCGATCGATCTCCCGCATCAGGTCGGCCTTGGAGCGGGTCATCTTGCCGCCGAGGAACTCCTTGGCGCGCGTCTTGGCGCCCTCGACCTCGCCGCCCGACGTGGCTCCGATGCCTTTGCCGCGGTTGGAAGCGGCCCGGTAGGTCTTGATCAACGAGATGTCGACCATGACCGTTACCGGGCTCGCACTCTTCGGATAGTGGTCCTTGACGTTGTTCCAGCGGACCTTCTTGCTGGTGTCTCCGATCAGCTGCTCGAGGGCGAGCAGCTTGAACTCCTCGCTGGTGAGGTCGCGGTCGAAGGAGACGATCCGCGGGACATGGGTCTTCTTGGTCGGCTTCTCGAGCTGGAGCCGGTCTCCGGAGCGGGTGCCCGAGTTGGGAACGCGGTCGAGGAGCGACTCGGCGGAACTTCCGGAGGTGACGGCCCGGGCGACCGCGTCGGCGTGGCGCTCGTAGGCATCCCCCCGACGGCCGACCTGTCCCGGGAGGTCGACACCTTGGCGCTGTTGAACCGCATGGGCGGCTTCGTGGGCGGCGAGGCGAAGATCGGGCTGCTCGCCAAAGCCGATCCGATCGCCGACGGTGAAGGCACGGGCACCGAGATCCCGAGCCGCATCCTCTCCTCGGCCACCGATCAGGGTACGGACATCAGAGATGTCGTGACGGCCGAAGGCCTGTTGGATCCGATCGCCGTGGGGCAGGGGATCGTGGGCGCTCGCCAGGGCACTGCGGGCCTGTCCGAGGGCCCGCCCGCCGCCTTGACTCGCACCGGTGGACTCTTGTTGGAGTGCACCCTCGGGTCCTTCGAGGGACAGGACGGGGGCGTCCACGTCCACGTCCTCGACTGGATCCTCTTCGAGTTGGAGGGAGCCGCTCGCTTTCCCCGGCTGCGAAGGTGGCCCCGGAGGCGCGCCGAAATAGCCCGCAGGGTTGCGCCCTAATCCGGCCCCGGGGAGGCTCGTCGCCATGGCTTCCCAGGCGTCGGATTGAAAGCCCTCGCAGGCCGAGCCCCGATGCTTGCTCGACTCCTCCGTGTGCCGTCCTCGGCCTGCGGACTTCGACGCGTCATCCGACTTCGAGGCGACCCGCGTGCCGGTGCTCACCCGGCGAAGCTATCATGGGCCGATGGTCGACGATGTCACTCGCTTCGGTGACGAAGGCCTGTGGAAAGTTCCTATCTTGGCCATCGGGTAGCCGGGGGGATCGCTCCCCCCAAGCTCCCACACCACCGCACGTACGGTTCCGTATACGGCGGTTCAAGTGCGCCTGGCCTGACGGCGTTGCATCTGTACGAGGCTCAGCAGCCCCCATCGAGCGAGGAGCGCCTTGTCGAGCGCGCTGTTCACCGCCGGAGTCCAGGGATTGATGCGGACTTGACAGTGGTGACGCCTCGGCGATCCCGTTTTGGTATCGGCTCGGGTGGGGGTTTTGTTACAGCGTTTGGTGGCGTCGATCGTGTTGGTGTTGTTTTGTGAGAGGTTTCTTCTGGAGGGTCGTACGAATCCCTACGAGACGTTCTTGCTCGGATATAGATTCGATGTCTCCTAGACCTAGAGAGGCGATCCGCTTTCCCGGCCAGGGATCGACGGTTGCGCTCGTGTGTGATCTCGTTGGGCCGAGGTCACGATGCACTGGAACGGTGCTGCGGCCCATGACATTCGGCAGCGAACGCGTCTCAGCAGACGGCAGCATCGCTGTGGGCCGGGATGCCGCGCAAGCAGGAGTCTGCGTTCGTCGATTGGCGCTACCGCCCGATCGTCATCGGCCACCTCCCGCATGAGGTGCTGCCGCCACTGGTCGAGCCACTGGCCGCCGCACGGCCCGGCCTCACCGCGCTGCAGGCTCGCTTGCTGCGGCTCGCCGCGGTCGCCCTCCACGACGTGCTCCAGACCAACGTCGATCCCGAGGCCTCGCCCGGTGACAACGAGCCTCGTCACCGCAGCGCCGCCCTTCCGGAGGGGCTCGATCCCCCTGCGCCACTGTGGGTCGCCGGTCCCCGTCCGGCCGACGGACGCCCTCCGATCATGACGGGGCGCTTCATCGGCCAGCTGCTACTGCAGGCGGGAGTCGGTCTGCTGCCCGCGGCGAGTCGGGTCTTCGCGAGCGGACGGGCCGGCCTCTTCGCCGCGTTGCGCCACGCACAGGCCAACCTCGGCGGGGCCGGGATGCCTCAGCTCGGGGTGGTGGGCGGGGTCGACAGCTACGTCGATCCCGTACGCCTGGCCGCACTGCTTCGCGACGATCGACTGCTGACCGAAGGCGTCCAGGATGCCTTCACCCCGGGGGAAGCCGCCGCGTTCATGCTGGTCGCCACACCCGCTGCATGTCGTCGCTACGGCTACGCCCCGCTCGCCTACGTCGACGCCGTGGGACTTGGTCGGGAACCGGGTCACCACGGCTCGTCGGCACCCCATCGCGGGGACGGACTCGCCACCGCGGTCCGCGAGGCCCTCGACCAGCGGGCCACCGGAGCCAGCCCGGTCCGACTGGTCATGGCCGGCCTCAACGGCGAGCGCGCCTTCGCCAAGGAGTGGGGGGTGGCTCACCGCCGCAACCACCGACACTTCGCCCCCGGCCTTCGCATCGAGCACTCCGCCGAGTACATCGGGGATGCCGGGGCCGCGCTGGCGCCCACCATGCTGGGCATCACCGCCCTCGGCCTGCGTGACTCGGTCGTACAGGGCCCCGCGCTGGTCTGGGGCTCCTCCGACTTCGGTGACTGCGGCGCCCTCGTCCTCACCCCCGCCTGATCCCGAGACTCAAGGACACCCATGGCCCAGAAGACATTCGCCAACTGTCGCGGCATCGCCCACGCGGGCAGCGGAGGCATGAGCATCGCGTTCCCCGACGTATGCAAGACCCCATCGCCCGCCGGCCCCGTCCCGATCCCCTACCCCAACATCGCCCGTTCCGCCGATACCGCGGATGGGCCGGCCACCGTCAAGTGTGACGGCAAGATGCCCATGGTCAAGGGCGCCACGTACAGCAAGTCCTCGGGCGACGAGGCGGGCACCGCGGGCGGTGTAGCGAGCTCCGTCAACCGAGATGTTGCCGAGTTCATGCTCTACTCCTTCAACGTCAAGATGGACGGCAAGAACGTCTGTCGGCTCGGCGATCCGATGTTCCACAACAAGAAGAACATCGTGGGGTGATGCGATGACCGAGATTGCAGAGGGCATCACGATGCCCGCCACCCCCCAAGGCGACGAGCCGTGCTGGTACTGCGAACAAGAGCCGGAAGGAGGGGAGGCCAACGATGAACAGGCCGATCCCAGCAACGTCGACGGGGAAGACAACCCCGAGAACGCCGAGAACAACGATGCATCGAAGCTCGGCACGAACCTCGGCGGCAAGCCGTCCTGGTCTGTGACCTGCCCCGACACCGGTAAGAGCACCGAGGTGATTCCGGGAGCGCATCACTGCATTCCTGGCAATGCCTCGATGGCCAAGGCGACCGCCCTGCACGACTTCATGCGCAAGGGCGGGCCTCACAGCTTCGTGAGTGACATTGGCTACGACATCAACGGAGCGGCCAACGGCGTGTGGCTCCCGGGAAACTACGGAGTCCGGCCTGGCAAGTCCCACTACACCAAGAAGTGGGGCTCGTTCAGCGCCGATTTCAAGAACCAGTACGCCAAGCGGGCCATGGAGGCCGCGGGCGGCCAATTCCACGATGCCCACTCCAAGTACAGCAATCACGTGTTGAAGACCCTGGAGGCCATCGCGGACAAGCTGGCCGCTCCGGGCGACTGTCCGATCTGCGACAAGCCACGGAGCGCGACGCGACCTCCCTACGGCCTGGTCGCGCGGATCAACCACGTGTCTCTCGCCTACAAGGAGCGTCTCGTCGGCACCCCCGACCCTGCAGCCATCGATCAGGGCTACTACACTTCGAGCCGTGTGAAGAAGATCTACGGATCCTGAAACGGAGCTTGCCATGTACTTCGTGCTTGACTGCGAGGAGCCAGCGGACGACGACGAGATCCCCTGGTTCGAGATCGAACATTTCTTCAAGCTGGGTGGACACTCGTGGTCGTTGGGCCGACCGATGGTCGAGGAGATCGCAGAGCCAGTCGCGATCACGTGCGAACGACGAGAGGGCTACGACGGGTCACCG
>JAHZJA010001346.1 GCA_022601155.1 Deltaproteobacteria bacterium
GATCTGGCGCTGCTTCCATTGGCGTGTTCGCGCGTCAATGGTGCGTACGAGGACACCGCGGCAACGAGCGACCGCCCCGTGGGCTCCTCGACCAGCGCAGGCGTCCCCACCACCGCGACCACCGACCCACCGGTGGCCACCAGGGCCGGCTCGGGCACGACCGGGGCCTCCCTCACTGCGACCCAAGGCAGTGACAGCACCGGGCAGCCCATCGAGTGCGCTGGGGTCAGAGCCCTCCGCATCGCGGCCAATCCGCAGATGCAGCGAGCGCGCCCGGTGCAGCGCAGCGGCCAGACCGAGCTGGTCCACCGCGCTCCCAACGGCGAACTGCTCGCGGTCGCCGTCGACCTGGACGGACCCTACGACAGCCAGCCGCTCGGCATCATCGCAGACACCGACTGGCTCGTGACCTCCGACGGTCAGAACCTCGCCGTGGTCAGCGACGTCCCCGTCCCTACGGTGTGGATCCACGACGGTGGTGGTCCCCCGCTGCCGATGAACAACCTCACCATCACCACGTTTCCGTACCGTGGTTTCTCGTGGCAGGGCAGCGAGCTGCGCCTGACCCCAATTGGCAGCCCAACCCGCAATACCGCGGAGCTGATGACGATCGACGTGTCCACCTTGGTGCCATCGACCCTGCCCTTGGAGACCGCCGTCGACTGGGCCTCCTCGGCGTTCGTGGGCAACACAGGTGTGATGGTGGTGGAGAACAATCTCCCGGAGACCAACTGCCGCACCGCGCCCATCCCTCCCCGCGGGGGTGCGGGCAACCCCACGGTTTTCCAGGGTGTGACGTGCAGCGCGCCCACGGTCGACTGGCGTCCGGGTGACCATGCAGTCGTCGGGTTTCACGAAGGCGTGGCCCTCGGCAGTTCGATCGCGTGGATCGTTTTGCTCGGCGGCGATGCCCAGCTACTGTCGCCGTGGCCCCTGCCCCCCGACCAGGGAATCCAGCACGGCGTCGGCAACACCCGGGAAGCCTTCGTCGATGTCATGGCCCTGGATGCCGATCGCTACTGGGTGGTGTGGGACTCGGGAGCCAATCAGCGCGCGGACCTCTACCGCGTGGAGTTTCGTGGCCCGGATCCCGTGGCCCTCAGCGCGCAGCGATCCATCGCGTTCGCCCGTCCCGCCTCGGAGTTCAAGCAGACGTTCGTGCTCGACGGACACCCCGCGGTCGTGTTCGCCAATCAGGCCCCCGACTACGAAGATGGGCCGGGCCTGTACGTCGTGGTGGACTGCTCGATCGACGCGTAGCTGGGCCCTGGGGCTCGGAGCCGGAGCCGCACGAAACCGTGGTAAGCCGGGAGCATGCGCGAAACGGCCCTCTCCGTGCTCCTGCTCGTGGCGGCGTGCAAGCCCTCCAACGACATCGACCCTCCCGGTGAGACGGCCACCTCACCGTCGGCCTCGGCGCCCGCCACCCGCACCGAGGACATCGTCGACACCTACCACGGGGTGACGGTGGCCGACCCGTTCCGCTGGCTCGAGGACGGCAGCGCGGAGGAGGTCGCGGCATGGAGCGACGCCCAAAACGCGCATGCACGGAGCCATCTCGATGCCCTCCCTGCCGCTGCCGTGCTTCGTCCGCAGGTCGAGGCCATCCTCAGCGCACCCATCGTGGGGTACTCGCGCCCGACTCGCGCCGGAGGCAAGCTGTTTGCCCGCAAGCGCCAGCCCCCCAAGCCCCAGCCGTTGCTGGTGGTGTTCGACGACCCCGACGATCTGAGCAGCGAGCGGGTCCTGCTCGACCCCGAGGTGATCGACACGGAGGGCTCGACCTCGATGGACTGGGCGATTCCGTCACCCGACGGGACGCTGGTGGCCGTCTCCTTGTCTCGTGGTGGCAGCGAGACCGGCGACGTCCATGTCTTCGACGTCAGCACGGGCAAGGCGGTGTTCGAGACCATCACCCGTGTCAACGGAGGCACGGCGGGCGGCGACTTGGCGTGGACGCCCGATGCCAAGGGCTTTTACTACACCCGGTATCCACGCGACGGAGAGCGGGCGCCGCAAGACATGGCGTTCTACCAGCAGCTGTGGTTCCACACGCTGGGCACACCGGTCGCCGACGATCGCTATGAGCTCGGCAACGACTTCGTCCGGGTCGCCGAGATCCAGCTCGACGTGGACGATGCCAGCGGGCGTGTGCTGGCCACCGTGCAAAAGGGCGACGGCGGGGAGTTCTCCCACCACCTGCGACAGCCCGATGGCACGTGGACGCAGCTGAGCGTGTTCGGTGACCGCATCGTGCACCTGGCGTTGGGCCCCGCCGACCGGCTCTACGCCGTCTCGCGTGCCGACGCCCCCCGAGGGCGCCTGCTGCTGACCTCCGCGGCCAAGCCCGATCTGGCCGGCGCACGCGAGCTGATCCCACAGCAACCCGAGACGCTGGTCACCGATTTTTGGGGAGGCGGCACGGTCCTGGGCACCGCCAGCCGCATCTATGTGCTCTACCAGCTGGGCGGACCCTCCCAGGTCCGGGCGTTCGACCTCACGGGGCAGCCCGTCGCGAGCCCCGAGATTCCTCCGGTCTCGGCCGTGCACACCATGGTGCCGCTGCAGGGCGACGATCTCCTGTTCGACACCAGCAGCTACGTGGAGCCGCTGGCCTGGCAGCGCTGGGATGCCAAGAAGGGGCAGACCACCAAGACCGCCCTCTCCTCGCAATCGGCGGCCGACTTCTCCAACGTCGACGTCCACCGCGAGATGGCAAGGTCGGCCGACGGCACCGAGATCCCGCTCAACATCCTGGCCCCTCGGGGTGTGGCGCTCGACGGTCAAAACCCATGCTTGGTGACGGGCTACGGTGGGTTCGGCGTCAGCCTCACCCCGGGGCAGCGCGCCACCTGGTCGTTGCTGCTGGACCACGGTTTCGTCGTGGTGGTCGCCAACCTTCGGGGCGGAAGCGAGTTCGGTGACCAGTGGCACGACGCCGGCCGGCTACTGCACAA
>JAHZJA010001347.1 GCA_022601155.1 Deltaproteobacteria bacterium
GCATGGCGTGGGTACCGGCAGCCCCGACCCGACGCTCGGCGGTCCCGAACTCGACGGGTCGTTCTTCGCGCCGCGATGTTGAACTCGTCGCGAATCGGCGTGAATTCCGCGATTCCTGACGTCGAACTGGTCGAGAATTGGATTTATAACTTTCAAAACTAACAATTCCGTCAGGTTTTGGTATTCTCTCGCCGTGGCTCCTGTGGCGCATCGAATACTTGGCTTGGGATTGTGGCTGACGATTGGCTCGGGGTGCGGCCCGAGCATCGGCCTGTTGGACGACGGTGCGTTGGCCACCGAAGGCGAGGATCCGACGACGACCAGCGGTGCCGCTACGTCGACCACCACGGGATCACCACCGCCCGCGACCAGCACGACGACGTCACCGACCACCTCGCCTCCCCCACCACCGTCGGATGATTCGACGTCGTCGATGAGCGGTGTGTCATTTCTGGACGACGGATGGGGCGACGGTCCTCCGACTGCCATCGAGTGTGATCTGTTCGCGCAGGACTGCCCCCGCGGAGAAAAGTGCATGCCGTGGGCCAATGACGGCGGCAATGCCTGGAACGCGACCCGGTGCAGCCCCATTGCCGACAACCCCGGTGCGCCTGGCGACGATTGCACCGTCGAGGGCAGCGGGGTCAGTGGCATCGATTCGTGCGAGCTGGGTGCGATGTGTTGGAACGTCGACCCCGACACGCTCGAGGGTGAATGCGTGGCGTTGTGCATTGGCGATATCGAAAACCCCACCTGCGCCGACCCGGCTTCGACGTGCATCATCAATGGTGACGGAACGATCGTGGTCTGCATTCCGCACTGCGATCCGCTCATCCCCGACTGCTCGGATGGGTTCGTGTGCGTCCCGGTCAACGACAACTTCCAGTGCGTGCCCGATGCGTCGGGTGACATGGGTGCTGCGGGTGATCCGTGCGAGTTCATCAACGTCTGCGACCCGGGCCTGGGCTGCTTCGACGCCATGCTGACCCCCGGCTGCGAGGGTGCGTTCGGCTGTTGCACTGCGTTTTGCGACGTCGGCGACGCGATGCCGCCGTGCCTGCCGGGGCAGCAGTGCGTGGCGTACTACCCCGAAGGGATGGCGCCGTCCGGTCTCGAAGACGTGGGCGTCTGCGCGTTGCCGTGACGCTTCCACCTCAGCTCGCGGGGGCGCTGCGTCGGCGGGCGCGACCGACGACCACGAGCATCATCAGCATCCAGCTCGCGATCGTTCGCAGTGGTGCCCCGCTGGCGTCGTCGGCCCCTGCGATGCGACACCCTCCGGCTGGCTCGATCGGATCGCGGTGTAGATCGCCGCAGGGGTCGAGGCATCGCGCGGTGGCCCCCATCGGTACGCAAACCCCGGATCCGCACGCGTCATTGCCGTGGCAAGTGTCGGCGAGGTTCCCCGCTTCGAGGCCTCGCACGGTGCACTGCCCTTCATCGGCGCAGATCAGATCGCCGGGGCATTGTGCGTCGCTGGTGCACGACTGCGAGCAGACCGCGTCGATCTCGACGATCGCTTCGGCCTTCGCAGGCGCAACCGCGATCCACTCGGCGATCGTGTCATCGAGGCGCGCGGCTGCCCCCCACGCTTCGCAGGCGATGTCCCCGGCCGAGGTGACGCCGACGATCCGCTCGATGCCCTCGGTCGTCGCCATCACCGGGCCGCCGCTGTCACCACGGCAGGTCATGTGGGGATCGGGCAGATAGGTGAACGTGCTGATGTCGACGATGTCGGCGGCGACTTGCCCGGTGCGACGCTCCCCGCTGGACCACCCCACGGCGCGCAGCGATCGGTCGAGCATGGGGCCGTCGAGGATCGTCGGGTCGATCGTGGCCGGTTGGAGGGCGACCGGTTCGTTCAGCCACAGCACCGCCAGATCGAACGCGCTGGTCGTGGGCGAGTACTGCGGGTGCAGCACGATGTCGGAGACCAACCGCGTGTGGGTGGGAGCATCGAGCCTCGGGCCGAAGTGCAGCTCGAGGGTGCCGCGTCCGTAGTCGTCGACGCAGTGGCCCGCGGTCAGCACCGCACGCTCGGCGACCAACGTCGCCGTGCACAGCACCTGGGTGGGCACATCATCGATGAAGGCGCGTCGCGGCACGATCGCCGCGACGGCATGGTCGTGGGGCGCAGGGCCACCGCCCGCGATGGCCACCGCGACGGCGGCCACTCCGATCATCGTGCGTGCTCGTGCGGGTGGTCGTCGTGCGGGTGGTCGTCGGAGGGCTCGGTACCGTCGGCTTCGTCGCGTCCCTCGTCCTCGAAGGCGGCGGCATGTCCGGCAAGCACCTGGGTCCGCGCCTCCAGACGGGCGAGGATCCGCGACTGACGGGTCGCCTCCTCCTGGTCTCCCTCCGCGCGGGCGGTCTCCACCCGATCGCGGACCGCATCGGCGCGCTGGGTCAGGGCATCGCCGAGGCGCCGCGCCTGATCGGCCTTGGTAGCGGCCGCCAGCTCGAGCTCGCGGATGGACTGAGCCTGGCGAGCCTCGATCTCGGGGGCTGGTCGAGAGCCCTCCAGCCCCGGCTCCAGGGGCTGGGGTGTGCGGTTGGCCGACTGTTCTGCGAGCAGACGACGCTTTGGGTCTGCGACCGGCGAGACGTCGTCGGAGGGGGCTGTCTCGGCGCGCGAGGCCCGGCGTACACCCATCGCCACGCGGGGCGCCGGGGTGGTGGCGCGTGCATGGTTGGTGGCTGGGTGCGGCGCAGCCGTGGCCGCGGCCTCCGACTGCAGCTCGCTGTGCGATGCGTACGCGAGGCCAGCGGTGCACAGCCCACACAAGGCGAGCGCGATGATCATCCGACGAGTGGTCTTGGTGCTCATGATGGACTCACATGGAGACGACGCGGGGGCCGTCGTCGTGGTGGTTGATGCGGAGGATGACCGGTCGCTCGCGTCCGGCTTCGATGAGGGACACGGTCACGAAGAACGACCGTGGGTCTCGGCCGTCGACCCGTGCCTCCCCGATGTGGGTGACCTCGACCGTGCGCAGCGGCTCGGCGGCGAGGAAGTCGGCGCAGGCCTTGCCGTCCATCCGTGCTCTCAACGAGCCTCCCAACAGCCCTGCAATGGCGTCGCAATCGGAGGCAGCAAAGGCGTCGAACAGAGCGACGACGGCCTGGCGGGCGGCCTCTTGGGCGGGGCTCGGACGCGCGGTGGCAGCCGTGACCTCGGGTTGCGGGGTCGCGTGGGACTCCACGCCACACGCAGCCGCGGTGGCGAGCGCGAGCCCGAGGACCCACGCTCGGGACCGTCGGTCGACGGTGCTCATCGGAAGCAGTCTCCGTCGATGAACTGGCAGCCGTGGTCGCAGCCGTCGTTGGTGCCATTCCAGCTGGTGGGGCAGTTGTTCTGGGTGCTGCCGCCGGCCCAGTTGTAGTCGACGGTGAAGCTCACGCCCGAGCAGTGGGGTGCGTTGATCACATCCCACCCGGTGTCGGAGAACTCATCGGTGCACCAAAACGATGCGAGCGAGTGGCCCAGGCGTACGCATTGGTCGTGATCGAGACACGCACGCGTGAACTGGGTGCCCGAGCCACATCCGCCGCCGCAGCGCCCAAAACAGCCGCCGTAGGCGTACTCGGTGCCGCCCGGGTGGTCGGGCTCGTGGCACGACAGGCTGGTCGAGGAGCCGCCGAAGTACGTGTCGTCGCTGCAGCCGCCGTCGGGGTGCATGCTCATGAACACGTGGTCCGTGGTGGCGTTGTCGTCCCAGCGGCTGCAGCCCCACCAGTTGCTGCAATCACCCGCGGTGTCGTTGCAGTCGTGGGTCGCCGACGACCACAGCTTGGTGTTGACGCCCTGGCCGGGCTTGTTGACCGAGCCACACATACTCGAGCTGCGATCGAGGCGCCCGTAGAATGCCCGCTGCAGCGGGAGCGAGCTCGAGTAGTCGCCGAACAGCGTCGAGGCGCGGATGAGGAGGTCGATGGCCTGCGACGGCTGCGTCTGCTCGGCCGTCAGGGCTCCGAGGGCGGCGTCGAGGGCCTGCAGCAGCGCTCGGTCCTCGGGGGTCATCTGGGTGTCGACGCCGTTTTCGGCTGCGAACCCGTCGACATCGAACGCTCCGGTCTCATGGTCGATCGTCAGCAAGAGGATCATGCCGCGGACCTCCAGCGTGACCTCGCTGGTGCTCTCCTGCACCTCGGCCTCGAAGTGCAGCTCGATGTCATCGTGGTAATAGCGCCCGGCCGCATACGACTCGGTCACGCTCAGCTCGATGAGCCCCGTATCGACCTCCTCGGTGATGACCGCGTCCTTGTCGATGTCGCCCAGGCCCTCGTCGTCGAGGTCACCGGTGCAACCGGTAGTCCCGATCGTGGCGCCCAGCAGTGCGGCAGCGAGGGTGAGGGACGAACGAGCAGAGATCGTGGATCGACGCATGGCTGTTGCTTCCTTGTGCGAGGAGCGGAGCGCGTGGGGGAGACGCGGCCCGAGCTCGTCGGTACTGGCAGGCGTAAGAGGCCTCGGCGAGCGCCTCGGTGGAGGAGTCCCGACCTCGTGCACTTCTATTCACGAGCGTCGGTTTTTCTCCCCGAGCGCCGTGGTGACGCCCCCAAACCCCCCTCTCCGGGCCGGATTTAGCCGCGCGGGCGGGCGCCGCCTATAAAGGAAGGAAGATGACCGACCGCATTGCCATCGTGTCAGTTCCCGTCACGGACCAGGCCCGGGCCAAGGCGTTCTACACCGAGACCCTGGGGTTCGACGTCGTCCGGGACAATCCCATGGGGCCCGACCAGCAATGGATCGAGCTGTTGCCCAACGGTGGTGGGGTGAGCATCACGCTGGTCACTTGGTTCGAAGCGCTCGCGGCCGGGGGGCAGCAGGGGCTCGTGCTCGGCACCGGTGACATCGATGCTCGACGGGCCGAGTTGGTCGCGCGCGGTCTCGAGATCTCCGAGGTTCAGGCACAGCCGTGGGGTCGGTTCGCGACCTTCCGCGACCCCGACGGCAACGGCTGGGTGCTCACCCAGACGCCCACCCCCACTCGAGCGCAGCCCTGACTCGCGTGACCGTACCGGTCGTCGCGAGCCGAGTCGTTGTGATGTGGCGGCGCTTTGGAGTGCCTCGCTGCGCGGAATCGGTGGCTGCTTGGCGGCCGTGCGCATGCCCGACGGCCGTGCGCATGACCGCCGGCCGTGCGCATGACCGCCGGCCGTGCGCATGCCCGACGGCCGGGGAATGCTGCGCGCGCGTGCATGGTAGAGCTACGCAATGCTCGGTGGCGTCAAAGGCTCCTCGTTCTACTACGCGTTGGAGTTGCTGGTGAACATCCTGTGTTACCCCATCCGGGCGCTGGACGGAGGGGGGCGCACTGGCGGGGTGATCGCGCTGCTCATCGGCGTGGTGCTCATCCCTGGAGGGTTGTGGATCTCTGCCACCACGTCCTTCATCGGGTTGGCGGCCTCGGGGGTCGGGATTGCCTACTGTGCGTATGGTGTCTCGAAGTTGATCGGCAAGGAAGCTCAGCTGCGCAAGCACTACACTGCAACCGCGGTTCCCGACCGGCTCGATCGCGCCGAGCTGGAGTCGGTCATCGAGACGCGTGCGTTCCCGTTCTTCGTGTGTACTCGGTGTCAGATCGTGATGGCCCCTGGAGACTGTGGGGGCCAGTGTCTGCGCTGCCGTTCGGAAGCCGACTGCCTCCCGGTCATGGATGATGGCGATCGCGGGATCGTGATCGCTTCGCTGTATTGACGCCTCGGCCCACGGCCGCCGCAGCCGTCGAACCCACCATCCCGAGCAGAGACCTCGACGACGCGTGCGCCCGAGGCCGCCCGTGGCTGCGGTGCGCGCCCGAGACTGGGGCGCGCGGCAGCCCGGGCAACTGCGTGGGCGCGCCCGGTGCAACTTCGGCCGCTTGCCGACCACCAGACTGCCCCGGCGCACCTTTGGGGGTGCAATCCAACCGATGGAGGATCTCGACCGTCGTCGCGTTGGGTACCCTGCGTTGCGCGTGGACCAGACCCGCACGGCCTCCCGCCCACTGGGCTCCTCGGCTCCCAACGCTTGCTGGGTGCTGACCATCGCGGCGGGAGCCCGGGTGGGTGCACGCCGTCAGCTGCGGGCCGGGGAATCGGTGGTGCTGGGGCGCGGCAGCGATGCCCTGGGCGAGGGAGCGCTGGCCGACGCGAAGCTGTCGCGGACGCACCTGCGGATCGAGGTCGACGCGAAGGGGCGCGCCACCCTGACCGACCTGAGCAGCCGCAACGGGACCTTCGTCAACGGCTTGCGCGTGGAGACCCTGGCCCTGGTCAGCCCCCAGGTGGTGGGCTTGGGCGGTACCGCGCTGCTGGTGGATCGTCAGGCTCCGGCCTCTTCTCGCTCGGTGCCCGATGCTCTACGCGATGCGGTGGGGGTGTCCTCGGCGTTCCGTGATTGTCTGCTGAGCCTGAGCGATGCGCTGGCCCGACCCGGCCCGGTGTTGTTGGTGGGGGAGGTTGGCGTCGGCAAGAGCTTCTTGGCCGAGACTGCGGCCGAGCGGTTGCTCCCCGACGCTCCGCGTCAGGTCCTCGAGTGCGCGCGGCTGCCGGCCGAAGGCCTGCGCGCAGCGGTCTCCCCGTCCACCCCGAGGACGACGATCATCCTCGAGCATGTCGATGCACTGGCGCCCGAACACCATGGCGCGCTCGAGCAGTGGCTCGACACCAAGGCCGCGACGACCACCGTGATCGCCACGTCGCGCGCCGAGCTGACCGCGCTGCCCGGGCGGCCGCTGCCGCCCGCGTTGCTGCACCGACTTGGGCGCTGGCCGATCGTGGTGCCGAGCCTGTCGCAACGTCCCTCCGATCTGGGCGTGCTGGCGCATGCCTTCGTGGAGCGACATCTCGGCGAGGCGCGGCCGCTCGACCCGGCTTTGGTGCTGCGACTGTTGGCCTGCGGATGGCCCGGCAATCTGCACCAGCTCGAGGCCCTCATCGAGCGCTGTGTCGCCGCTGCCCCCGACGATCCCGCGGCGCTCATCGGCCTGGCTCCGGGTGCTTCCGCGGTGCTCGACGCTGCCGCCGTCGCTCCACCGCCCGAGGCCGACCTCGATGGGCGCCCACGCCTGCAGGTGGAACCCAGCGGCGAGGCATTCCAGCTCGGCGATGCACCCATGGTGTCGTTGCGACGCGGGAGCCCGGCGGCGCGGATCTTGGCTGTGCTCGCTCGCCACGCCGCGACGCGCGGGGTCGAGCCATTGGCCGTGGGCCCGCTGGTCGAGCAGGTGTGGCCGCACGAGCCGCTGGTCGGCCGCTCGGGCCGCAACCGCCTCTACGTGGCCCTCACCGCGCTGCGCAAGGCAGGCCTGGGCGAGGTGATCGAGCGGATGGGCGATGGCTATGTGCTGGCGGGAGTTCGGGTGGCCGTGGCTCCGCCGTCGGGCTGAACGCGACGTTCCCGATCGATGCCGGGTGACGCCTTCGTCTGCGAAGGACAGGCTGCGTGCGCAAGCGAGACTGGCACCGTGGGAGGGGCGTCGTCACGGCGAGGTGATCGGAGCCCCAACGAGTGCGTCGTGGGTCGAGGGCTAGACCCACGCGACGAGACGTTCGAGCAGCTGAGCCACCGCGGCGGGATCACGGAGGCTGTAGTGCGCGGCGGTGATCCACTGCGGCTGACCCACGAAGATCCCCACCCCGTCTTCGCGGACCACCTGGAGGGCATCTTCATCGGTTCGATCGTCGCCGAGCATCAATGGCCTGGGCCGTGGTCCCCGGGCGGCCAGCTGCTCGCACAGCCATCGCACCGCGGCGCCCTTGTGCCAGTCGAGCGCTGGCCGCAGCTCGACGACCTTCTTGCCCGTGCCCTTGCGGAGGGTGGGGTGTGCGGCCTCGATCGCGTCGACGCCGGCCAGCAGCGCGTCCACCCGGTCGGGCGGCGCCAGCCGAAAGTGGATCGCGATGGAAAACCCCTTGTGCTCGACCACCACCCCCTCGATGCCCTCCACCAGCGCATCGACCTCGGGCCGCAGCGCGGCGAACGTGGCTCGCAGGCTCGGGTCGACCTCGAAGGCGATTGCGGGGCCCGAGATCTCGAGGCCATGGTTGGCGGCGTAGACGATGCTGGGGAGGTCGACCTGGGCCTGGACATCGGCGAGGCCACGGCCGGTCACCACGGCCACGAAGCAGCGCTCGGCGAGCCGCCGTATCAGCTGCCGTGTGTCGTCGGCGAGCACTGCGTCCTGCGGCCGTGCCCGCACGGGGGTGAGCGTGCCGTCGTAGTCGAGAAACACCGCCAGTGGTCCGGGCGACAGCGCAGCGCGCAGCGCATCCCAGCTCGTCAGCGCATCGGGTACGGGGGACGGTTCGATGCGAGAAAGGATACCCGGTGCGGATCGATCGCGCAGGATGGGGTGTGGCGTGTCACCGGTCGAAGAACGAGGCCTGTTGGAATCGCAGGCCCGCGAGCACCTGCTCGACCCGCGCCTCGGACAACGACCCGATCCGCTCTCCCAGGCGCGCCTTTTCGACCGAGGAGATCTGCGAGACGACGACGACGCTCTGCTTGGGAAGGTTGCCCTCGCCGGGCTCGAGCAGGACGTTGCCGGGCTCGTTGGCTCGATGCGGGTTGGAGGTCAGAGCACACACCACCACGGTGGTGATCCGCGAGTGGTTGAAGACGTCGTCCTGCACCACGACGTGGGGATGGGAGTAGGACGGCGTCGGCCCCCGCGAGTCATCGGGGCCGATCCACAAGACATCGCCGCGGTTGATCTTCGCCGGTCCGGTCGCCGTCGATCGTGTGGTGTTGGTGGTCATCGGTGCTCGCCCGCATGGCAACTGTCTCATCGGGTGGGCCATCGGCGCGAGACGGATGTTGGGGCGTGGTCGCTCGTTGGCCTTGTCACTGCCCGTCGAGCCGAGCGACGACCCGCGCGGCCAGCCTCGGCGACGCGGCGTCGAGCGCCCGCACCGCGTCGGCGCGCCGCCGACCGACCAGCAACACCGTACCCACCGACCGCGCGGTGTCGGGATCCGTGGTGGCGACCACCCCTCGCCGCAATCGTCCCGGCTCGCCCGTCAGTTCCGTGGGCAGGACGCTCCGAGCCCGGGTGATGGCCTCGGCGAGGGTCCCCCCCGTCGGGAGATCTTCGAGTCGGAGCGTCACCCACAGCCCCGCGGCCCCGCCCACGACCCGGCGCGCCATGCCGTGCGCCACGTGTCCCATGGTCGGTCGTACGTTGACCTCGACGATCGGCCGGAACATCACGCGCTGCTCGTGATCGCGGTACAGCAAGCCGTCGATGCCCACCGGGCCCGCGTAGCCATGCCGATGCACTTCGCTCGCGACGAGCATGGCGGCTCGCTTGGCGATCCGGTCGAGCCTCCCGGGGTCACGCCCGTCGTCGTGCAGGCCCCGCGCGATGTGGGGAGGTAACGACCGCGCCAGCGATCCGAGCACGGAGCCGATGTATTGGCCCC
>JAHZJA010001348.1 GCA_022601155.1 Deltaproteobacteria bacterium
AGCGCATCGCGGTGCCCGGGCTCGAACGCCTTGGCACTACGATACGCGCGCAGCATGGCGCGGGCGCGAGGACTACGGCGTGCCATGAGCTCCTGCGTGGGGCGGGTGCTGCAGCCCATCGATGTAGCGGGCGAAGGCCCGCCGGGCCGCCCGCAGACGCGCATAGATGGTGTTGACGTTGGCGCCCAGCGAGCGGGCAACCTCGACCGCGGGCATGCCCTCGATGTCGGCCAGCGCAAAGACGATCCGCTGATGAGGCGTGAGGCTGTCGAGGAAGGTCTCGATGTGGTCGACGACGCGACGCTGGGCCATCTGCTCGTCGGGTCGTGCCGTCGCGACCGGGGAGGGCACTACCCGCAACCGTCGTTGGTGGCGGGCGGCCGAGCGACGGTGATGGAGGACCACGCGTCGCGTGATGCCAAATAGCCAGCCGCGCAGGCCGCCACGGGCCTCGTCGAAATCGGGCAACCGCTGGTGCGCGATGATGAACACATCGTGGACCACATCGTCGAGGTGACGCTCGGGGATACCCAGGTGTCGGGCACTTCGCAGCACGAAGTCGGCGTGCGCTCGATAGACGTCGGCCAGCTCCCGTCTCCACGGATCGGGCGACGGGTCTGGTTGGTGCGATCTCATGCGGCGGTCGGCGGCCACCGCTGCCCCTTTCCCGGCGCGGCGCCGATCCGTGATCCGGCGCCAAGAATTCATGGAAGGCGCAGCTCTATCCCCAGCCGGCCACCCACCGATACCGGGCCCACACGGTGCACGAGACCCAGACCTCGGATTACGAATTCATGGCGTAATACGGGTACTGCGAGCGTTCCTCGGGCGAACAGCGCGATGCGCGGAACGATGGGCCAGGCGATGCCGGCCGCGGCCAGCACCGCAAACCAGGGGCGCGTGGCGACCTGCGTGACCGGGACCCCGTAGCCCCCGCCGATGGTTTGGCCGGCGTCGGCCCCGACACACGCGGGCAGCTCCACCGGTCCCACCACCGGGACTGCGCATGCGCGAACGCCTGCCGTCCACCGCGAAAAACGCCCGCCGGCGTCGGCCCGGACGGGGGATGCGCGTTCGGTGCCGAAGCGATAGGTGCCCACGATCTCCGCGCGCCAAAGCCCTTGGATGATGCCGCCGGTCAGCGCAATGCCCCCGCCCGGGCCGGGCAGGGCGACGCCGTCGAGCAGCCCGCCCACGGCCACGACCCCGCGGATCTCGGGTCCGGTCTCGGCCCGAATGCGGTCGCCCGCGCCGCTACCCGCATCGATGGCCTCGATCGGCCCCAGCGGGGGATCCTCGGGCAAGGGCTCGGGAACGAGGGCAGGCTCGACGGCAGCGGTTGTCGGCTCGGGCCCAGGATCTTCGCCGGGCGGTGGCGATGACTGGGTCGGCGCCGCGGTCAGGCGATCGAGCACCGTGGGGTCCACCGCAATCGCGATGGCCAGCGCCGCGGCATTGGCGATGGTCGGACAGGCCGGGGCATGAAACGTGCGCTCGCCGCTGCGATCGGGCCCGGCCTCGAAACGGGTGCGAAGATGCCATCCGTCTGCGTCGTGGTCCACCGTGGCCTCGACGGCGATCGTGCTGTCCACCGTCGATCCAGCGAGCAACCGGTCCATGGCATCGGTGAACGCGGACGCGGGGCAGTCTTCGGGTGCCGTCCACCGTACCTCGATACGGGGCCCGGCGGCGGGCTCCGGTTGAGCGCGGGCGGAGGCCGAACCGGCCATCGCCAACGCTCCGCTCAGGGCTATGGGCAGTCCCAACACCATGCCGATAACCGTGTACACCCCGCCGCCATTACATCTTGCCATCCAACACCCGGTGCAGTGCGTCCACCACGGCCTGGGGCTCGTGACCCAGCTCCACGGGGACGTTTGCCGCGGGGGCCTCGAAGGGAAGCTGCCCCTGGTGGTACCGGGTCTTGAACTCGGTGAACTTCAGGCCGTGCGCGGTGGAGACCACGATCACCCGGTCGTCCTTGCCGATGGTCCCCGCGCCCACCAGCTTCTCTAGGCAAGCCAGCGCGACCCCGGTGTGGGGGCAGTTGAACATGCCCGTGCGATCGGCCTTGGCCGCGGCGTTGGCCAGCTCGACCTCGTCGGCCTGCTCGACGATTCCATCGAAGCGACCGAGCGCCGCGATCGCCTTGGGCAGGCTCACCGGGTCGCCGATCTGGATCGCCGACGCGAGGGTCTTGTCGGCCTGGATCGGCTCGAAGTCCTCCTCGGCCAGGGGCCGCCCCGCCTCCCGCGAGCGTAGATACGCGCGATACAGAGGATTGGCGCGCTTGGCCTGGCAGCACACCAACCGCGGCCGCTTGGCGATGAGCCCCAGGTCGAGCATCTGCTCGAAGCCCTTGGCGATCGCGCTCACGTTGCCGAGGTTGCCGCCCGGCACCAGCACCCAGTCGGGGACCTGCCAGTCGAACTGCTGACACAGCTCGATCGAGATGGTCTTTTGGCCCTCGACCCGCAGGCTGTTCATCGAGTTGGCCAAGTAGATCGTGGGGTCTTCGGTCAGCCGCTGGACCACCCGCATGCAGCCGTCGAAGTCGGTGTCGAGGCTGGCTACGATCGCGCCGTTGGCCATGGGCTGCACCAGCTGGGCGGCGCTGACCTTGGCGCGGGGCAACAACACGACCACGGGGATCCCGGCCGCCGCCCCGTAGGCGGCCAAGGCAGCCGAGGTGTCGCCGGTGGAGGCACACGCCACCGCCCGGATCGGCTGGCCGTCGGCGATCATCTGCTTGACGCTGCTGACGAGCACCGTCATGCCGAGATCCTTGAACGACCCGGTGTGGCTGGTGCCGCATTGCTTGATCCACAGGTCGGGAATGCCGATTTGCGAGCCGTACCGCTCCGCCCAAAACAGGTTGGTCCCGCCCTCGAGCAGGGACACCACGTTCTCGTCGGCGATGTGCGGCTGCACCCACTCCTTCTTGCCCCACACACCGCTGCCGTAGGGCCAGCGGGTTCGGAGGTAGCGGTCGTCGAACAGCTTCATCCACGCGGCGGCAGAGCGCGACCGCAGGGCGTCGAGGTCGTGCTCGACCTCCAGCAAGGATCCCGAGGGGGCGCGGTAGATGACCTCGTCCAGGGGCCAGCGACCGGGCGACCCGTCGACGGATCGAAACCATGCGCGGTACTGCATCGGCGCCAATGCTACACGGTGGGCCATCCGCTCGGCAGCGCCCCGCGCACCAGCCGCGCCTCTATACTGCCGCGCGTGTTCGCGGCCTCATTCGTGCGTCGTCATCTGACCACGCCTCGCCTGCGCCGACGATGGCTGGTCGTCCTCGTCGCTGGCGCGCTCAGCCTGCTGCCGCTGGTCGGGACCCTCGGCTACGAGAACGGCTTCTTGCTGTCCCCGGTGTTCGCGGCCTTGGGCCTGTTCATCGGGGTCGACGGGGTCCGAGCGGTACGGCAGGGAGCACCCACCTCGAGCCCCGTCGGCAGCCTCGCCCGCCGTGGGTTCGTGGAGCTGCTGGTGTTGTGGGGGCTGGCGGTGGGGGTGCTGTTGCTGGCGCAGCTGTGGCAACGCAACTGCGACCCCCTGGGAGGCCTGGCCTTCTTCGCGATGGGCCCGGGCCTGTCGGCGATGATGGGCTGGGTGGCGG
>JAHZJA010001349.1 GCA_022601155.1 Deltaproteobacteria bacterium
CCCCGACTTTCGCGGTTTTCCATGAGCCAGCACGCCGTCAGCGGCCGCTCCCTGACGAGGCTGCGCTTCGAAGGCGCATCGGGCCATGCGTCGAGGAGCGAAAACACTGCCACAGCGGTCGGGGGCGGTGTTATGGCGCGTGGAAAACCGCCAAAGTCGAGGCTAGGGCGAGGCGGGCAGCGATGCCAGCCAAGCGTCGACCTGGACCAGCGCGGAGGCTCCGGACGGACCCAGGCCCGCGATCATCTCCCGGACCTGCTCGCCGAGCCGACGTGCGCGCGGGAAGTCGACGCCCCGTTCGGCCAGCACGGTCGCCATGTTGAACATGGAGTCGATCCGCGCCGAGACCATCACGCGCTCGTCTTGGCTGGCCGTCAGCGCCCGCTCGAGCCCCGGCATCGCCTCCTCGGCGCGCCCTAGGTCCATCAGCGCCGCGTTGACGTCGTTGAGGGCGATCGTGATGTCGGTCGGGGTGGCGTCGCGGTTGCGCTCGAATGCGGCGAGGCACGCCCGGAACCGCTCGAGCGCCTCGGGCAGCCGATCGGCGGCCCGCAGCGCATTGCCCATGTTGGCCAGCGCGACGGCAGCATTGCGATGGTCGGGCCCGTGGGCAGCGACGGCCAAGCCATGCTGACGGTCGATGAGCGCGAGCGCCTGGTCTATCTGCCCCAGCTCGGTGTGCAAGCGCGCCAGCGCGGAGATCGGCGAGATCAGCTGGGGGTTGTTCGGACCCAGGCGTGCTTCCAGCAGATCGAGCGCACGACGGACCAGCGGCAGACCCTTGGCCGGATTGCCATGGTCGGCGTGCAGCAACCCCAGGTTGTTGAGCGCCACCGGTAGATGCACGTGATCGGAGTGCGGGCCGAGCAATTCCAGCGCTTCCTCGTAGAGCCGCTGCGCATCCTCGAGCCGCTGCATCTGATCGTAGGCGTGACCGAGGTTCATCAGCGACAGGGCAACGTCGGGGTGGTCGGCCCCCAGCGCTGCACGCAGCAGCTCGGCCGACCGCTGGTGCTCGGCCACCGCTTCGTCCATCTGCCCCAGCGCCCGCAGCGTGTTGCCGATGGCATCGTGGGCCACGGCACATCGCGGGTGACCGGGGCCATGCAGTCGCTCGAGCTGCTCGAGGGCGTCGCGGTACCGCACCAGCGCATCTTCATAGTGCCCGCGCTGATACAGCAGGTTGGCCACATTGAAGACGATCTTGGGGATCGCGGGGTGGTCGTCGTCGAACTGCTCGCGAAAGTGGCCAAGCGCGCGATCGTAGGCCTCTTGGCCCTCGTCGAACTGCCCCGCGCCCACCCGCGCCGCGCCTTCGTTGAGCCACAGCCGACCCTGGAGATCGTCGTCGCCCCCCGCCCGCTGTAGCGTGGCCTCGGCGTAGCGCGCCCACTCCAGCCCCGCCTCGGGATCGCCACGACGCTCGGACTGCAGCCACACCAGCAACACCGCAGCCTCGGCCGCAGCCTGGTCGTGGTCCACCGCCTGTGCGGCCCACAGCGCCTCCTTGGTCAGCGCCAGTGCCTCGACCGCGCGTCCCTGCTCATCGAGCAGGTGGGCCTGAACCAGCATGGCTTCGGCGCGAACCGGGGCATAGTCGAGGGCATCGCTGCGAGCACGCGCGGCCTCGGCCACCCGAAGGCCGTCGTCGAAGTGACCCGCGTGACGCTCGGCCCGGGCCGACGCCAGCTCACCCCGAATGTCGGCCGCCTCTTGCTGTGCGACGGCGTCTTCGGGAGGGGCGACCTGCGCTTGCAGGACCGACACATCCGCGCAGCGATCGAGGCTGCGCAGCCGTCCCGTGGCATCGAGCGCACGATCGACGACACTGGCGTCGGCTTTGCCGAGCACCTCGACCAGCGCGTCCATGTCGTCCATGCGGCGATCGAGACAGGCCATCCGTCGGTCGAGCATCGCCTCTGATTGCTCGCGCCGCACCCAGGTGGCCTCGCACGCCTCGCCTCGCATGGTCACCCACTGCTGAGCGCGCGTATCGAAGAACTCGGCCACCCGATCGAAGGTCGTCTCGGCGTATACCCGGCCGCTGTCGACGAAGGCGGTGCGCATGCCTTCTTTGCGCTCGGCACTCCAGACGCTGGCCATCTCGCCGCCAACTCCGTCGCACGGCGCGGGGCCACTCCACGCCCGGGCCCATCCCACCGTGCCGAGCACGACCACGCCCACGGCCCCCATGGCCACGAGCCCACGCCGACGACGGCGTACGGGGTCATCGCCGAGCGCGGTGCACAGCGCCCGCACATCGGCATGACGCTGAGCCGGCTTGGGCTGGAGCCCACGCTGCACCACGGCCCAGACCCACCGAGGCACCGAGGACTCGCGCGGCGCCGCAACTCCGGCCTCGAGCTTGGCGAACGCCATCTCCCGTGTGCTGCCCTTGAATGGGCGCGTGCCGTACAGGGCCTCGTACAGCGCCACGCACAGCGCGTACTGATCGGCGGCCGGCCCCACCGGGTCGCCGCCATGCTGCTCGGGGGCCATATAGGCGGGTGTCCCCACCACGAAACCAACCTGGGTGATGCCCTCGTCGGTCGGACCCAGGTCGGACTCGGCGTCGGTCGGAGTGGCCGCAATGCCAGCGTCGACGCGCGCAATGCCGAAGTCCGTGACCCGGACCCGCCCGTCTTCGCCCAGGAGGATGTTGGAGGGCTTGATGTCGCGATGCACCAGACCCCGCGCGTGGGCGGCAGCCACCCCCTCGGCCGCGGCGCGGAACACCTCGACGACCTCACGCCACGAACGGGACTGCTTGCGGAGCCAGGCCGCGACATCACCCCCCTCGACCAGCTCCATCGCGAGATAGACGTGCTCGCCGTGGACCCCCACGTCGTAGATCGCGGTGACGTTGGGATGGGACAGCCGGGCCAAGGCCCGCGCCTCGGACACCAGCCGGGCCCGCGCCTCGTCGGCATCGCGACGCGCCGCATAGCGGGGATTGACCACCTTGAGCGCCACGGCCCGCTCGAGCTCGGGATCGTACGCCCGGTACACGACCCCCATCGCCCCCTTGCCCAGTACATCGAGCACGAAGTAGCGACCGATCCGCTCCCCCGGGGTGGCGGCTGTGCGGGGCCGTCGGGCGGGCTCCGGCGCCAATATCCGCCCGCTGCCGATGGCCGCGGTCCGGACGGAATTGAGGGAGTCGATGCCCGTGAGCACCTGGCCCCAGCTGTCGTCCACACCCTGCGCGTCGGGTTCGTCCTCGACGAGGGCGGCCTCGATGAGCCGGCGGGCGGTGGGACTGAGGTCGTCCACGGGTGCTCACGATAGCTCGGCTCGGGTCCCGCGGCCATCGACGATCGTGCACCGACCGGGGGCCGACCGAGACAACGACCGGCCCCCGAGGCGAACGGCGGCGAGGGTCAGCCCGGGCAGGTGCACAGACCGCAGTCGGCGATGCAGCCGTCGTACCAATCCCAGTCGCACTGCCACTCCCCGTCGGCGTGCCAGCAGGCATCATCCTCGCAGTCGGACGTGCAGTCGTCGAGCGACGTGAACTGCCCGCACCACGGTGATCCGCTGCAGCCAGGGGGCTGGTTTGGCGGCGGGCCACCTCCCTCACCGCCGCCGCACGTGTCGTGGAACACCCTGAACCCGGCCTCGTCGCTGTCGGCTCCCGACTCTCCCGATTCCGACTCTTCGAGTGCCTCTACCGCCTCCTCGTCCTCCGCGGCCACGCAGCCCGGTACCGCGGCCGCGCCTGCCAACGCCATCACCACCGCGATCATCACGGGCTCGATTCGAACAATTGCTCTACGCATTCTCGATCTACTCCTGTCCCGAGGCACGCGCCGATGACAACCCAGCGGCGTCCGGCCTCGCCCCATCCAACCGGTGGCGACCACTGCCGTTACGAGGCCCTACGCACCGTTCGCGACGCATGCCCCGTGCGCGCGCACGCGGACGGTGTGCACCCTCTGGCGGCCACGCCACGTGGCGTGTGCGGAGCTCGTGCGCCGCACATCTCGGCTACGCGCGACGCATCGCCTCACGTCAGCCAGGGCAGGCCGCTCGAGCGCTGCGCTCGGTGCTTGTCGAGCAAGCTCTCGAACTCCTTGCGAGCCGCTCGCAGCCGCGAGTACACGGTGTTGACCTTCACCCCGAGGGTCTCGGCGATCTCGGGCGCGCTGAGCTTGGCCACCTCGGCCATCACGAACACGTCGCGTTTTTCGGGGTCGAGCCGCTCGAGCAGTTGGTCGAGCACTTGGGCGGCCTGCTGCCGAGACACCTTGCGGTCGGGGACCGTGGGCGCCCGCGGCTCGGTGACGCCCGCCTCGCGACGCTGGCGGGCCTCGACGCTGAGACGATGATCCTTGACCACCCGATACGCGATGCCGAACAGCCAGGTGCTGAGCTTGGAGCGCCCTTCGAATTGCTGCAGCCGACGGTGCGCGACGATGAAGACCTCTTGCACGACGTCATCGACCTCGCCGGGCGCGACGCCCAGGCGCTTGACGTTGCGCCACACGAAGCTGTGGTGCTCACGGTAGATCGCCGCGAACGCGGGGCCGACCGAGGTCTCGTCGCTGGGATCAGTCTTCGACACGGCGCACGATATTGTAGACCGCCTGGCCAGTGGCCACAGGCTCGTCATCGTCGGTGGTCGTGGGCAGCCGATCCGAGTACAGCGCCATCCGGGCGACCCCCACACGATTTCCCATACGGACCACCTGGCCGCGACACCAGAGATCGTGTGAGCCCCCGGGTCGGAGGTAGTCCACGCGCAGATCGACGGTCGCGACCCGGTCCGATTCTCGGTCGAGCATGGTGAAGCACGCACCGCCGCCCGCCGTATCGATCAGCGTCGAGATGACCCCGCCGTGCACGGCCGGTCGGGAGGCGTCTCCCACGAACTCGTCGCGCCACGGCAAGCGCAGCACGCACAACCCTCGCTCCATGCTGGCGATCTGGATGCCGAGAAATCGGTTGAACGGGATGCCCACGTGAAACCACTTCCGCAGCAACTCCATACGGGACGACGACAGCGGTTTGGACACGGGCACGTATCGATGATCTTGGTCGCGCCGCTTCCCGCCGTCAAAAACCGTACGCCACGGCCTCGCGTGGACGCCGCAGCACCCTTTGGGACCCACGACGGGCCCGACACGTGAGACCGGCGGTAGACTCGAGACTGCGCCCGCCCCCATGAGCGAGCCGCTCCCCCACGATCTCCCCGGCTTCATCACACGCTATCGCTGGCGTGCGCGGCTCGGCACGGCCTTGGCCATCATGGTCATCGGTATCTCGGTGGGCGTCGGTTGGTACTACTTCGTCCGCGCCCCCAGCCCGCGCGCGGTCTGTGACCACGTCGACGCGTTGCGACACCAGTTCCCCGCGCAGGCCAGCGACATCGAGGCCGCCGTCGCACCGATGGCCATCGGCGGCTCGGAGCGAGCGGTCAACAATACCTTCGATCAGGTGTGCATGTGGTACTTCACCACCGAAGACAAGCAGCGGAGCTTCTTCGACTACGGCCGCCTTGCACGGTGTGTGACGTTTGCCGACGACCCCCGTGAGCTGTTCCCGTGCCTGTGAGCGGTGTGTCTCGGCACCGCAGTTTCATCACCCCACGATGTCAGGTTCGGCTCGCCAACTCTCTACAGGAGGCGATGCCACCGACCACTTGCTCCGACGCCGTGGCGCTGTACGGCAGAGACTATTGCCTGCTGGTCGTGTCGGAGAACTGCGAGGGCCAGATCGACAGTGTCGATCGTCGGATCAACAGCTGCGGTGCTGGCCGCTGCGACAGCCTCCGCGTCGAGTTTGGCATGGACCTCACGCTGTCGTCTCATTCGCCGTGCGATCAGTCCAATGGGCGATTCGACGGGAAGTTCCGCGTACGCGAGCTCATCACCGCCTACGCAGGTCCGCTGTCGAAACACCGCGGGGTGCATCGTGGACGATTTACCTGGCACACCAAGACGGGCTCGACCATCCGCGGCGACATCACGGGGCTGACCAACGTCGGCACCGCGCGGCGCCCCGCGAGCAACTGTGGTGAGCACTGTGACAACCCGGGCACCATGGAGGGGCAACTGCAAGGCCGACTCCACCACGCCCACACCCCGACCCTGGACAATGCCGAGGTGGTGGGAACCTACCGGTTTCGGTTCGACCCCACCCGCTCCGAGCTCACGACGATCCGCGGCGTCATCGAGGGCATGGTGCTCATCCCTTGCGTCGGCGAGTCTCGCAGGCGGCGGCACATCGACCTGGCGTCGTTGCCCGAGGGTCGGGGCCCCAACCCCTGGCGCCTCGACGACGACGTCGTCATCCGGGTCACCGACCATGCAGGGGCCGCCCACACCCACACCGAGATCCAGGCCGACGACGGCTTCGTTGGCCTTCGCCTCACGGCCAAGACCACCGTCGTGTTGCCCGGCCCCTGCTCTCGCGTGGCGGTGCGGGTGGTGACGATGGTGAGTCCGGTGCAGCTGGAAGCGTACGCAGGCACGCAATTCGTGGGCAGCGACACCTCGGGATTCACGCCCGACGAGCTCGTCATCGAGGGCGGGGGCATCGACCGGCTCACGTTGCGGGTGCCGCCGCGCGAGGCCTTGTGCCTGGCGCTGTCATTCGAGCTGGAGTAACGGGGTCTGGACTCCACAACACTGGCCCGCGCCCCGTCGGGGCTGGGGTCGCAAACCCTCGCGTTGGCGGCCGGGCCCCGGCGGTCTACCCTGGCGGACGAATCGATGTCGTCGCTTCGCCCGCTCGCCCTGTGTGTCCTTCTGTCCCTCGTCGCCTGCGGCAAGGATGCCCCGGGGGGTGCTTCGCCCGGCTCGGCCAAGGCCAAGCCGGCCAAGGCCGCGGTGGTGCCCGCCAAGAAGGCCGCCCCCAACCCGCACGCCGCCGTCGTCGCCCGCGAGTCCGACCAACCGCTTCCTCCGCTGGTCGCGTCGGCCCCCGGTAAGTTCGACCTGACGATCGACGGGGTCCTCAGCCACTACGAACGATTGCCGCCGGGCCAAAACCGATCCATCGCGCTGACCGACCGCGACATCGCACGGGTGACGATCGCCGCCGCGGAGACCGAGACCGGCACCCCGCACATGCGGCTCACGCTGGAAAATCTGCGACCGGACCAGCTGCAGTACCCGGTGACGCTCTCGGGTGAGACCAAGCCCGACGGCGACCACCCCAAGACGGTCAGCGCTCGCTACCAGGTCAACGACAACCGCGTGTACGTCAACAAGCCCGGCGACGGCCCTCCGTTCTCGGTCACCCTGCTCGGCTACGAGGACGCGAAACTCTCGGGCACGTTCGAAGGCACGGTCGAGGCGACCAAGGCCGGCGCGGGTGCGCCCCTGTCCATCTCCGGGGTCTTCGAGGTGAAGCTCGGCCTTCGCAACGTCGCGCCCAACGTGGGCGCGGATACCCGGCCCTCGGCGCCCGGCAAGGCCCCCGAGGCCAAGGCCCCCGGCGGCGAAGCTCAGCCTCCCTTGTAGTAGAAGCGTTCCTTGATGACCTTGCCGTCGCGCCACGTTCGCACGGCAACCTCCTCCATGCGGATGCGCTTGCCATCCTTGAAGGTCGCGTCGAAGTACTGCTCGCAGAAGCTGTTGTCGCCGTTGACCGCCGTCGCGCCGATGCCCGCGGAGTGGAGCTGCGCGATGTTGCCGAAGAACTCCTGCTCACGCTTGCGGTTGACCTCTTTGCCTTCGAACGTCTGATCGTTCTCCATCATCACCACGCCATCGGCGTAGAATCTCTCGAATGCCTCCAGGGCTTTGCCCTGGCGGATCAGGTCGTTGAGTTCGGCGTCGAGTTGTGCGATGTCCGGCATCGATTCGGTTCCTTGCGGAGTGCTCAAAAGGGGTGGCGACTCGGAAACGCCACGGCACAGGGTATCGTTGCCGACGTTCTCCAGCCGATAGCGTCGGCCGCGCCGCGATCTGGAGCCCCGTAGCACGACGGCCGGGGCAGACGCGCGACCCCCTCCTCGGACCCGGCTCGTCGTAACAACCCCGCGTAGCCAATCGTTGACGACACAGCGCCGCTCCATGGACACCCCCCCGCTTCACGATGGAACGACGCTCCCCCACTACGGCGAAGGCCGCCGTATCAAGGGAACCCGGAGTCTGTGTCCTCACTGTCTGGAGAGCATCGACGCCGAGGTGTTCGAGCGCGACGGCGGGGTGTGGATGGACAAGCACTGTCCGGAGCACGGCCGCTTCTGTGCCCTGCTGTCCTCCGATGCGGCGCACTACTACATCGCCGACCCTGCCGTGCAGGCGCTGGGCTCGTGCTGCGGCCCCAGCCGGCACTGCGGCGATGCGGTGGCCAACCACAGCTGCAACATGCTGATCGAGATCACCTCGCGCTGCAATCTGACCTGCCCCACCTGCTACGCCGACTCGTCGCCCACCCGCACCGATCAGATGACCCTCGAGCGCTTCGATGTGCTGCTCGATGACCTGCTCGCCAAGGGCAAGGGTGACGCCGACCTCATCCAGCTGTCGGGGGGCGAGCCGACCATCCACCCGCAGATGTTCGAGATGCTCGACCTGGCGCTGCGCAAAGGATTCCAGCGGGTCTACATCAACACCAACGGCATCCGGCTGGCCCGGCCCGCCTTCGCGGAAAGGCTGGCCAGCTACGGCAAGGCGGTCTCGGTGTACCTGCAGCTCGACGGCCTGCGGCCACGCACGCTCCGGGTGCTCCGCGGCCGAGAGGACTTGGTGGGCGCCAAGCTCGAGGCTCTCGACCAGTGTGAGCGACTCGGCATCGACTGCGTGCCCGTCGTCACCCTCACCCCGGGCGTCAACGATGACGAGCTCGGTACCCTGCTTCGCCTCGCCGCCGATCGCCCCCGCTCGGTCCGCAAGGTGATGATCCAGCCCGCCATGTACTCGGGTCGCTACGACAACCCGCGGCTGGTCCATCGCATGACGGTGGCCGATGTCGCCAAGGCCGTCGCCGCACAGACGGACGGGCTGTTCACCGAAGCCGATTTCTCGCCGATTCCCTGCTCCGACCCCAACTGTTTCTCGATGGCGCTCGCGCTGCGGGCAGGCCAAGGACTCGACGCGTTGGTCCCCGTGAGCCGGTACTTTCCTCGCTACGCACGGTGGGCCGAGCCCGCGGTGCAAGACGTGATAGGCCGCGTCACCGACACCTTCGACGATCCTTCTGCGCTGCGCGAGGTGATCGACTGGGTCATGCGGGGTGAGGCCCTCACCGGGCTCGACGACGCCCAGATGGACGCGCTGCTCGATCGAATCGTCGCCCTGCAAGCGTCCGCCCCCGCGGAGGATGCCGGGCCGTGGCAGGGGCTGTTCGCGATCGGCATCAAGCCGTTCATGGATGCCTACACCTACGATCAAGACCGCATCGACAAGTGCTGCGTGCACATCATCGCCAGCGATGGCCAGCCCGTGTCGTTCTGCGAATACAACGCGCGTCATCGTCCCTTGGGGCGAGGATGAGCACGACGGCCTGCTGCAGCGAGTTCTATGAGCAGGACTGGGTGCGGGCCCTGCTCGACGACAGCTTCCACCCCGGGGGCCCGGCCCTCACCGCGCGTACGATCGAGTCGCTGGCGCTGACGCGGGGCGAGCGGGTCCTCGACCTGGCGTGCGGCACCGGGACCACGGTCATCGAGCTGGCGACCCGGGGACTCCACGCCACCGGGATGGACGCCAGCGCCAGCAGCATCGAGCGCGCACGCACCCGCGTCCACGAGGCCCGCGTGGGCGATGCGGTGAGCCTGGTCGTGGGCGACGTGCAGACCATGCCATTCGCCGACGCGAGCTTCGACGCGGTGCTGTGCGAGTGCGCGTTGAGTACGTTTGCGGATCCAGCCGCCCTCATGCGCGAGACGCTTCGGGTGCTGCGCCCCGGCGGTCGACTCGGGCTCTCCGACATGGCCGTCTACGGCGAGCTGCCGCCCGATCTGGCGCGCCTCGCCGGACCTTGGGCGTGCGTGCAGGGGGCTCCCACCGTGGAGGGCTACCAGCGCTGGCTGCTCGACGCCGGGTTCCGGCTGCTGTCGACGGCCGACGAATCGGCAACGCTGCACCAGATGGCCCGCGACCTCAAGCGCAAGCTCGTGGTGCTCGGATTGGGGCAAGTGACGGGTGTCGTGGCCGATCAGGAGATCGATGTCGCGGAGCTTCGTACCCGGCTGGACCAAGCACGGGCGTTGGTGGATGCCGGGACGGTGCAGTACGTCCGTGTCGCGGCCTCGCGAGGCAGGCCGCAGGTCGTCGCGTCGCCCGAGCCCGACGCCGAGGTAGAGCCCGCGGCCCCGCAGGCCCCGAGTGCCGCGCCGTGTGATCCTTCGACGGGCTGCTGCTGACCGGGCTCGACCCCGAGCGCGTCGCGTCGCCCGGGCCCGACGCCAGCGTGCGGCCGACGTCGGCCATGGATCTGCTTCGGCCTTCGGCCCACGGCGGCAGGCCGACGCGCCCGGTGCCGTCCAAGACCTCAGTGCGAGGTCGAGCCGTGGCCGGAGGCGTCTTCGACCTCGCCGATCAGCCGGAACATCAACCGATGCAGATCGGCACTGTCGCCCCCTTGCAGATCGGCGTCCCGAACGATTGTGAGCCGCCGACGATAGGAGCCCTCCGCGTCGCCCTCCAGCGCAGGGACGGGCCCACCCCGCTTCGTCTCGGGCGCCCGGTCGCGAAGCCCCGCGCACTGGTAGCAGACGCCCTGCTTGCCGACCAAGCCGCACAGACCCGCGAACGCGTCCTGCATGGCCGAGCGCCCGGCCGACAGTCGATGCCGCAGCACCGACTCACTCACGCCACAGATCTGAGCGGCCTCGCGATTGCCGAACCCGAACACCTCGCGCAGCAACACCGCCGCCGACTCTTCGGGGGGCAGCGACCGCGACACGCACGAGAAGCAGAACGCGATGTGCTCTCGTGCCTCGAACCTCGCCTCGGGAGCCTGGAGCTGCGCGACGACCTCGTGGTGCGGCGTGTCGGGATGGGTCTGCGTGTGATGCTGGGCGAGCGGCCGCCAGCGCTGGCGGGCCCGGAGGTGGTCGATGCACACCCGGGTGAGGATCGAGAACATCCAGGTGGTGACCTTGGCCTCGCCACGAAACTTGGCCAGTCCTTGGTGGGCCCGCAGCAGGGCGTCCTGAACGGCCTCGGCGGCATCCTCGGGGTGGGCCAACATCCGCAGGGCGAACGCGTTCAGGCGCGGCAGCAACGGGCGGACGAGCGCGTCGAAGGCCCCTTCTTCACCGCGAAGCGCCGCGGCTACTCGCAGGGTCTGCTCATCGCTGTCGTTCACACGCCACCTCCGTCACTCCCTGGGACGAACAGCCGGCCGAGATCCGCCAACCCCTTGAAATCACGACTCTCGAGCGACGATCCGCCAGCAACGGTGGATCGGAGGCTCCCGGCGAAAATCGGGGGGGATCGTCACCTTCGTCAGGTCCTCGACCGCGAAGTTGTCGGTCGTGGCGGCGTCCAGCGTAAATCGGCGGGCATTGGTGGAGAACACCAGCTGCCCGCCCGGGGCCAGCCTGCGCATGGCCGCCGCGATCAACTCGGGATGGTCACGGACCACATCGAAGCGGGTCTCCATCGCCTTGGACGTGGAGGTCGTCGGTGGATCGAGGAAGATCAGGTCGTACTCACCCCGGTCGTCCTCGAGCCAGCGCGGTGCATCGGCCCGCACCACCCGATGCTGCGCGCCCGGCTCGAACCCGTTGAGCTCGAGGTTGGCCCGCGTCCAGTCGAGATAGGTGTTGGACAGATCGACGGTCGTCGTCTCCTTGGCACCACCGGCCGCCGCGTAGACGGTGGCCGTCCCCGTGTAGGCGAACAGGTTGAGGAACCGCGCCCCCGCGGAGTGCTCCTGCAGCCACGCCCGGGTGGCGCGATGGTCGAGGAACAGGCCCGTGTCGAGGTAGTCGTGCAGGTTCACCCAAAAGCGGTGACCGCCCTCCTCCACCGCGAACCGGTGACCGGTCTCGGCGAACGGACGATACTGGGTTCGGCCTCGGCTGCGACGACGACGCTTGAGCACCACATGCTCGGTCCGCACGCCCAACACCTCGGGGAGCACCGCCACCACCAGGTCGATCCGGCGGGCCGCGAGCTCGGGGTCGATCCGGCTGGGCGCCTCGTACTCCTGCACGTGCAGCCAGCGGTCGTAGCGATCGATCGCGACGTTGAACTCGGGGATGTCGGCATCGTAGAGCCGGTAGCTACCCACCCCTTCGCGCTTGGCCCACCGCCCTCGCGTTCGCAGGTTCTTGCGCAGCCGATTGATGAACGGCTCGGCCTGTGCCCGATCCTCGGGCCGGGGGCCCGCGATGGAGGACGACTGCTCATCGTCCTCGTCGTCGGTGGGCAGGGCGTAGCGCAGCGCGGTGCAGCGTAGCGGGCCGTTGCTCACGGGCAGTGTCGCGGTGGGTACCTGTCCGATGGCGTGGCGCAGCGCATCGTCCGAGGTGAGCACCAACGCCCGCCACCCCGGAAAGCAGCGCAACAGCGTGCGACCCAGGCGACCGTACAGGCCCCGGAGATCCGCCTTGTCGCCCAGGCGCTCTCCGTAGGGCGGGTTGAGGGCGAGCAGCCCGTCGGCGGGGGCCTGGCCCGGGGTCCACGAGCGCAGCGCCCGGGCTGCGACCTGCACTCGATCTTCGAGGCCGGCCCGGGCCACGTTGGCCTGCGCCCGCTCGAGGACCTCGGCGTCACCGTCGTAGGCGAACACAGGCGCGCTTGCCCGCGCTTGCCCGGCCTCCGCCCGCTCGCGAGCTTCTTCGACCAGCGTGGTCCATGCCCGCGCATCGTGACCGTTCCAGCGCGAGAAACCCCAGTGCCGGCGGAGCAGACCGGGCGCCACATCGTCAGCCATCCACGCCGCCTCGACCGCCAGCGTTCCGCCGCCCGCCATGGGGTCCACGAACGCGCCGCCGCTGGCCGCGATCTGGGGCCAGTCGACCCAGCGCAGCAGCGCGGCGGCGAGGTTCTCCTTGAGCGGCGCCACACCGTGCTCACGCCGATAGCCCCGCCGATGCAGGCTCTCGCCGCACAAATCGATGGCGAGGCTGCAGCCCGATCCACGGGCGAAGGCATTGATCCGGAGGTCGGGGCGCGCGGGGTCGACGGAGGGTCGTCGCCCCTTCAGCTCGCGGAAGCGGTCGACCACCGCATCCTTGACGCGCTGCATCCCGAACCGTGTGTGCGAGATCTTTGCTCGCACGGCCACGAAGTCGACGGCAATGGTGCCGCCCGCATCGATGTGGTCCTCCCAAGGCAGGGCCCGCACGCCTTCGTACAGGGCATCCGTGTCGGGGGCAGGCATGTCGCCCACGTGCAGCAACACCCGGTTGGCACATCGCGACCACAGACAGATCCGATACCCGAACGACAGCGGCCCCCGTACCCGGCATCCACCGGGCTCCGTACGCACCACCCGGGCTCCCAGCTCGCGCAGCTCGTCGGCCAGGATGTCGATCAGACCACGGGGCGCGGTGACGAAGAACGAGAAGGTGGACATGGCGGGGTCAGCCGACGACGGCCGGGCCCCGTCCTACCACGACCGCGGTCGCCAGATGCGGGGCCGCGACTCAGCCCTCCACCAGGGCAGCGCGCAGCGGACCATGCAGGGCGGGACCACACGCACACACGCTCGGGCCTCGCAGAGCCCACGGCGCACCGTCCATCGCCGTGACCACCCCGCCCGCCTCGCGCACCAGGACCACGCCCGCAGCCCAGTCCCATGGCTGCAGGCCCAGCTCCCAAAACCCGTCGACCCTGCCCGCGGCAACGTAGGCCAGGTCGAGCGCGGCGCTACCCGCTCGTCGGATACCCCGAGTCCGCCGCACCAGCCGCGAGAACTCCTCCACGTTGGCGCCGCGAGGGCGGTCGTAGCCGAAACCGGTGGCCAGCAGACTCTTGCCCAGCACCTTCGTCTGCGTGACCTCCAACCGGCGGGGCGGTGCGGCCCCGGCTTGCAGGAAAGCCCCGGCGCCCTGGCGCGCAAAGAAGGTCTCGTCGCGGCAAGGATCGTGGACCACCCCCAGCAGGCCCACTTCGTCGTCGAACAGACCGATCGAGACGCTGAAGTGGGGAAACCGATGGGCGAAGTTGGTGGTGCCGTCCAGCGGATCGATGGTCCAGCGCGGGCCGGCTGCCGCAACGACCTCGCCCGATTCCTCCGACAAGATGGCGTCGTCGGGGAATGCCCGGCGCAGCCCGTCCAGGATCACCGCCTCTGCCTCACGGTCCGCCTCGGTCACCAGATCCGCATCGGAAGACTTGGTCTCGATGGTCAGCACGCTCTCGAACCGCGATGACAGCTGACGACCGGCCGCACGCGCCAGCTCGATGGCGACGCGCAGGCGCTCGTCGAGTGGAGCTGGTGGTGTGCTCATGAGCGATCGACCCCGATGACGCGCCCCAACGCCAGCCGGGCGGTCGTGCGGTACAGCCGAGGGGATAGGCGCTTGAGCAGCAGCGCCGGGTAGGCCCCGCCCAGCGTGGTGGCCAGCGGGGTGCCGTTGCGGACCGCTCGCAGGATGTCACGGGCCACACGCTCGGGCCGCATGCCCAGCCGGCGATTGATCTCCATGACCTGACGCTTGCGCTCACCCACCGCGCCCTCCAGCCGACCCGAGCGAACGATGTCGGTGGCGATGATCCCGGGGCAGATCGCGGTGTCACGAATGCCGTGCGAAGAAAGCTCGACCACGAGCGCCTCGGACAGACCCACCACCGCGAACTTGCTGGCGCAGTACGGCGCCATCGAGGGCACCCCCATCAGCCCCGCGACCGACGCGGTGTTGACGATGTGGGCCCGCCCCCCCTGGTCGATGAGCCGAGGAACGAAGGCGTGAATTCCGTGGATGACACCCCACAGGTTCACGTCCAGCACCCAACGCCAGTCCTCCAGGGTCGTCTCGTGGACCAGGGCGGCG
>JAHZJA010001350.1 GCA_022601155.1 Deltaproteobacteria bacterium
CCTCACACGACCGCGTCGACGCCTACTGGTACGTGGGGCCCAAGCCCGGGTCCAAGCTCGTCGAAGAGCACAGCATCGGCAACATGAAGCGCACGTGGGTCAACAACGGCCGACGGCGTGACTGGTATTCGACGGAGCAAGGCGAAGGCCGCGAGTTTTTGCGGCACGCGATTCAAGTCAAGAACATCTGGGTCCCCTATGGCGAGTGACGACGGGCGGTTCATCCCGCAGGAGGTCATCCGCAAGCAGCGCGACGGCATCCCTCTCACCGAAGAGGAGATCCGCGCGTTCGTGGGGGCGCTGCACGACGAGAGTCTCAGCGAGGGACAGGTGGCCGCGTTCGCGATGGCCGTGTTCTTCCGCGGCATGTCCCGTCCCGAGTGCGTGGCGCTGACCCGGGCCATGATGGAGTCGGGGGACGTGCTCGATTGGTCGGGGCACGACCTGCCGGGGCCCGTCGTCGACAAGCACTCGACCGGTGGCGTGGGCGACAAGGTGAGCCTCCTGCTCGCGCCCGCCTTGGCCGCTTGCGGCGCCGTGGTCCCGATGATCTCCGGCCGTGGCCTGGGGCATACCGGGGGCACGCTCGACAAGCTCGAGAGCATCCCCGGCTACGACGTACGCCCCAACAACGAGCGCTTCGGACAGGTCCTGCGCGAGGCCGGCTGCGCCATCATCGGGCAGACCGCCAACCTGGCCCCCGCCGACAAGCGCTTCTATTCCATCCGCGACGTCACGGCGACGGTCGAGTCGATCCACCTCATCACGGCGTCGATCCTGTCCAAGAAGCTCGCCGCCGGGCTGCAGCGGCTGGTGCTCGACGTCAAGGTCGGCAGCGGTGCGTTCATCCCCGAGCCCGAGCGCGCCCGCCAGCTGGCACGCAACCTGGTCGAGGTGGCCGAGGGCGCCGGTCTGCCCTGCTCGGCGCTGATCACCGACATGGACCAAGTGCTGGGGTGGACGGCCGGCAACGCGATCGAGGTCCGCGAGACGATCGAGCACCTGACGGGCGTGCGTCGAGAGCCCAGGCTGCAGGAGGTCACGGTGGCGCTGGCCGCCGAGCTTCTCCATCCGTTCGGCCTTGCTGCAAGCGAGGCCGACGCCCGCGCGATGGTGGAGCGCGCCATCGACGATGGCTCGGCCGCAGAGCGCTTCGCCGCCATGGTCGTCGCGCTGGGCGGTCCCTCCGATCTCCTGAAGAACTACGAGCAACACCTGCCGCTGGCGCCCGTCCAGCGGGCGATCATCCCCGCCGAGCGCGGCACCCTGCAGACGATGGACGTCCGGGCGATGGGCATGGCCGTGCTGGCTCTGGGCGGAGGACGACGCCACCCGAGCGATGCCATCGATCCCACCGTAGGCCTGTCCGCCATCGCGGGGATCGGCGCCGCCGTGGGCCCCGATGCGCCGCTGGCGGTCGTGCACGCGCAAGACGAAGCCGCAGCGGAGGCCTGCGCCCAGACCGTCATCAACGCAGTCACCGTGGGTGATGCAGTCCCTACACCGCCCCCGATCATCCGCGACCGCGTCGGCTAGGAGTTCGTGTTGGAGGTGCGAGGCAGCAGGGCCAGGACGGTCCCCACCCGGGCTCGCCACGCCGTCGGGTGCGGGGCAGCGTGGTTGACGTTGATGACCGCCTGCTCGAGTGTGAATCCGCAGTACTCCGAGGACACCGAGACGTCTTCATCGACGGCTACGTCGCGCCACTCCACGACCTCCACGACCCGCGGCCTCGACGACACCTCGACCGACACTACGACCTCCGGCGGTGGGGAGGGCTCGGCCGCCGATCCATCCGACAGCGGCACATCATCGGAGTACGGCGCTGCGCTGGGAATGGCGTGCCAGACCGACGACGATTGCAACCCGCAGTGGGGCGCACACTGCTGTACGGCGGCGCAATGCAAGGGCACCTGCATGGTCCCCTGCGATGTCTCCGAGCAGTGCCCGTTCGCCGACATGGGCTGTCACCACGGGCACTGCTTGTTTCCCTGCAGCGACGACAGCGAGTGTTCGAAGTGGCCGGGGTTCACCTGCCAGCACGGCGAACAATATTGCGAGAACGACCCGCGCTGAGCCGCCCCGCCAGATCGACGATCCGCTCGACGGCACCAAAAGCGACGAAGGCCACCCCGCTGAGCGGATAGGCGAAGCCGATCCCCATGACCGCCCAGATTCCCACGTGCATCCCCCACAGGGCGGCGATCCACAGCGTGCGCATGCGCCCCGCGAGCAGGGCCAACGGCGCCCCGACTTCCACCACGACGGTGGCGACCGCCATCCCCGAGAACACCCATGCATGCGGCGACAGCCAGCGTCCCACCGCGGCCGTCTGTTCCCCCACCAGCCGCATTCGCAACACCTCGTGGACCACGTGCAGGCGCAGCGTCTCTCCACCGAGCCACGTCATGCCGCCCGCACGCAGCTTGGCGATCCCCGCGATCGCATAGGTCGAGACGGTCACCAGCATCAGCAGGCGCAGCGGCCAGCCGTAGCGGCCGTGGGACACAGGCTCCCGGGGCGGGCCTCGGCGTAGCGACAGCGCGTCGGCAGCGGGCGCCAGCGCCACGATGCACACGTGGAGCATCAGCAGGTGCTCCACATGTGACAGATGCCCCCAGCTGTTTCGGTACGACAGCAGCCACAGCAGGCCCACGGCAAAGACCGGCGCCGACACCCGATCGGCGAGCCCGACCAGCGCGGCGAGCCCCGCCGCCAACACCACCACGATCGTCAGCACGAGAGTGCTCGGGGCGACCACGCCCACGCTCTCCGCGACGCCCACGGGGGTGAACCGCGTCGGGTCGAGGCGCGCACGCACGAGCAAGTCGGGCACCATCGCCGCGAGCCAGACACAAGCGAACACGAGGACGGCGACCCGCACCGCGGCCAGACGACGCGCAGGCACGACGGGCGACAGCCATCGATCGATGTGCCGCACGACAGCGAGAGGGCTCATGGCACCTCGCACCGCGCATGCACGCTGCGCCCGAGTGGGTGTGTTCCGGGATCGACCGAAGCCAGTGTGTTCCACGTCTCGGTGACGACCTCGACCGCGACGATGGGCTCGTCGGGCGGCGTCGCGATCACCCGTGCCAACACCTCTTGGCACAGGGCTCGGCTGCGCCCGCCGAGCACCGCGTTTTGTGCCGTGGACAGCGCATGCTTGGGTCGCGCGGTCCCGCCGACCAACAGCGGGGTCAGCGGCCGCCGCCGGCCATCGGCCTCGACGCCGAGCACCGTGTGGACCACCGAGCGAGTACTCCTGGCGTAGCCGAACATGGGGTACGTCGACAGCGGGAAGCCATCGGTGGCCCCCGGTCGCACGGGCCACCACACCAGGCCCACCACGAACATGGTCACCGCCACGCGAAGCCACGACCGTCCCGATGAACCGGATGCGGGGTCGTTCGTGGGCGAGGCAACGCCGTGCACCGCCGTACCCTAGCAGCCCGCGCTGGTCGATCGAGTTCGTCGTGCCTGCGGGGGTAGCCCGGAGCCCAGGACGCTCACGACGAGCGTACGACCATGCGACCGCCAGGATCGTCGAGCACGCAACGCACCCCGCCGTCGTCCATCGTCGCGATGCACTCGTTGCACGCCGTACAGCGGGTCCGCTCCGCCGTCCCGTCCTCGAACCGGCGCACCAGATCAGGGTCGGCCAGCAGTGCACGCCCCAGCTGCACGAACCCAAAGCCGTCGGTCATCGCCTGCTTGGCGTTGGCCAGTGAGACCACACCCCCCAAGAGGATCACGGGGCATCCCACCCGGCCGACCATCACTCGCCCCGCCTCGCGAAAGAATGTCTCCTCGAACGGCAAGGCACGCAGCACCGCGGGTCCCAACACCCGCAGGGCCATCCGCTGCAGGCGGCTGCGTTCCACCGCGACCATCGCTGCCAACGGCCGCTTGCCCCGCAGCAAGAACAGCGGATTTTCGCTGGTCGAACCTCCGCTGGTCGTCAGGCCGTCGATCCCCGCGGCATCCACAGCGGCCGCCACCTCGATGCCCTCCGCCTCCGTCAGCCCCCCTGCAAAACCATCGGATGTGTTGAGCTTGGCCGTCACCGCCAGCCGCCCCCCTACGCGCTCTCGCACGGCCTTCACCACCGCCAGCGGGAGCCGCAGCCGGCCTTCGAGCGACCCACCAAAGCGATCGCGACGTCGGTTGGTCGACGGGCTGAGGAATTGGCTCAGGAGGTATCCGTGCCCCAGGTGCAGCTCGACAGCATCGAACCCGGCACGCTGTGCCTGCACCGCAGCCTCGGCAAACTGTTCGATGACGGCCTCGATCTCGGGCACCCGCATGGCCCGGGCAAAGGGAAGGCCCGCGGCGACTCCGTATTTGTTGAACGCGCGTGAGGGCCCGCGAGGTCGACCACCTTCCCTCGGGCGAAGCTTCGTGAAGAATCCGCAGTGCGCTAGCTGCACCGCGGCCTTGGCTCCTGCATCGTGCACGGCACTCGTCACCGCCGATAATGGCTCCACGTTGTCCGCCGTCAGACACAGCTGGTCGGGAAACGTCCGCCCGTCGGGATGAACCGCGGCGTAGGCTACCGTCGTCATCGCCACCCCACCGCAGGCGATCCGGCGGTGATGCTCGACGAGCGCCGCACTCGGGCGTCCGCCGGGCGTCATCCCCTCGAAGGTCGCTGCCTTGATGAAGCGATTGCGCAGCGTCAGCGGCCCCAGGCGGCCGGGCGAGAATGGATCGGCTGACACGAGCGACCCCAAGCTACCGCACCGCGGCTTGCTCGTGGGCAGGGGGAAACGGCAGGCGAGGCGGCGGTGGGCTTGCCGTGGTGTGGCGCCGTGAGCATCGTCGTTCGTTCGACGCGGGTGGTGTCGGCATCGGCCCGGTAGGCACTCGGACTGATGGCACGACGACCACGGCCACCGCTGCGGCCCCACCCGAGTCCACCACGGCCGGCGGTGTGCAGCGCCTACAACGACGGCAGCGCGGGTGACCCCTGCGAGGGCGGCCACGCGTGCGCAGGGGTGTCGTGCGACGCAAACGGGATGTGCTCGGAGGCCCGGGGCTCGCAGGCTTCACAGCGGGCTGTTGCGCCCGGTGAGCCAGGCAACGATCCCCAACACGATGATGAGCGCGGTCCACAGCAGCATGCGCTTGAGCGACACGGAGCCACGATAACACGGCGCGCTCGGCCCACGGGGGGCGAAGGCGGGCGCGCACGGCCCCCACCGCCATGCATCGAAGTGGCCATGACATTGGCCACCGCGGCCCTGCGCAGACACCCGTCTGCGCCGCACGCTGCTGGCATGAAGACACTGACTTTCACCTCGTGGCCCGTATTGATGCTCTGCACGCTGTGCGCCGCCGGGTGCCCCATGGACGACGACGATGACGGCACGGACCCCACCGGGGCACACGACGACGATCCCGGGCCCGAGTCGACAGGCGACGACCCGATGACCAGCGACGGCGACACTTCGCCAGAACCCGCGACCACCGGCTGCCACGACACCGACGATGACTCCGACGACGGCACGACCGCATCCGATGACCTTCCCGCCCAGATCCTCGGCATCACCGGGCGCGCCAAGTCGGCCATGATCGCGCCCGGCAACGACGGCGTGGGCACCGTGTTCATCGCAGCATTCGACAGCTGCGAGCTGACCGCGGGCCTGGTGGGGATCGCGGTGTTGCCCAACGCCGACCTCTCGGTGGCCGACGTACCGATCGAGTTCACCATCGAGGATCTACCGCCGGGCACCGTGTTCCTGGCCGCCTTCCTCGACGACGACGGCAACGCCGATCCCACGATGCCGATGGTGGGACCCGGCGACCTGGTGTTCGCCGATGTGGTGCAGGACGGTCAGCTGTCGTGCGTGGAGGTGGCGCTGCTGCCTGGCGAGTCCACGGCCGCCGAGATCTGGCTCGACAGCACCGTGCCTCTGTAGGCGGCGGGCCCCATGCCAAACCAGCGCCGCACGGCCCGACGAAACGAGACGTGGTCGGCATAGCCCACCGCATCGGCCGCCTCGGCCATCGTGACGTCCGGCCGTGCGAGCAGGGCTTCCACCGCACGTCGGCGGGCGGCATCGGCCAAGACTCTCAAGCTGGTGCCCTCGGCTTGCAGCTGCCTTCGCAGCGTCCTCGACGAGACCCCCAGTCCCCCCGCGACCTCGGCCGCCGCCACCGATCCCCCCTGCGGGTTGGCCTCGAGGTACGCCTGCACCTGCGCGGTGGTGGTCGATGGGGGCCCCGCGATCGAGGCCCGGGCGTGGGCCTCGAGCACGGCGGCGAGCTGTGGCTCGGCGTTGCGCATCGCTGCGCCCAGCTGCCGGAGCCCCCACCGCACCGACGCCCGCGGGTGTCCGAACGTCAGCGAAGCACCGAGGTGAGCCGACAGCCGGGCCGCCTCGCGCAGCCCCGGCGAGGCCTGCGACAGCTCGATCTCACGCGGCTGCCCGTCGGTCGCGTAGCGGCGCAAGAACTCGATCACCGTCGCGATCATGAAGATCTCGGACGTATCGGGGCGGGCGGCTCGGTCGCGCAGCTCGAAGGTCAAGCAGGCCGCGCTGCGGGCCGGGTCGATCGAAAAGGCGGCGCCGTTGCTCAGCAGGCCGTAGTACGCGACGAGGCACCGTAACGCCTCCCCCACAGTCGGGCACGCACCAATCAAGAACGTCAGGTGGCCGTAGGTTCGGGGCTCCGTCGCCGCCGCCACGGCCAGCGCCTCCCGTTCACCCGCAGCCGACCACAGTCGATCCGCGACCCGCAGGCTCACCGGGCGCCCGGGGTCGGCCAGCGCCTCCGCATCGATCCCCAATGCGCGCAGCCGGGGCCGCATGGCGCGAGCCACGGGCTGGAGCGCGAGAGCCTTGATCTGACCCGACATCATCCCGGCCGTGGTAGTGCCGCCCGGTCCCACAACGATCACGAACGACCGCAACGATCTTCGATCGAGACGTCGGTTCAGGGGTGCGGATAGCGCTGTCGCACCAACCGCGGGCCTTCCCAGCCAAACCCGTCGTTGTCGACAACGCCGGAGATGGCCGGCACCGTGCCCGCCACGGCCTGCCCGTCGCAGTCACGCGCACCCTACGCATCGCCGCTCGTCGACCCGCAGTCGCGGCGGCCCGCCACTTGACCGACGCGGCCGGGCGCCGGAGTCAGGGCCAGGCGTCGCTCAGGGTGGTGACGCTACGCCCGGGTAGCTCCAGGCCCAGCCGTCCGGGCAGGGCCTCCACCGCGGGCAGGCTCTCGAAGTTGGCGCTGCTGCTGGTCTGCCACCGCGACAGCGTTCGTCCCCTGGCCACCGACCCCAGCTCCACCTCGAAACGGACCGTGCCATCCCGTAGGTTGATCAGCACCACCGTCAACCGATCGCGCTGCGGCTCGTGCCACGCCGTGACCTTGACCCGGTCCCGCTGCGGCGGCACCACCTCCAGTCGCTGCGCCCCCGAGCGAATGAACCGGAAGAAATGTTTGGCCACCGCGTACTTGGGTGCATCGATCTCCAGGTCCTGCCCCAGCAAGGCGTGCTGATCGAGCGGCACCGGCTGGCTGAACATCCAGTTGCACCAAAGCGAGACCTGGCCGTAGGTCATCCCTTCGTAGATCACGTTGGCGAGCATCAGCGGTCCGCCCGGATGGTCCCAGTCCGGCGCTCCCCCGCCCGACTCGGTCTGCCACGACGGTCGCCCGTGAGCCGCGATGGCCGACCAGTACGCACTCCAATTGTCGGGGGCCGCCTGGCCATCGGAGTCGATTCCGTTCCCGGCGTAGGCGTGCACGGCGAAGGCATCGATCGCCGCGGCGGCCGTCGGCTCGGCCATCACCGCCCGGATGTACGAAAGCTGGTGCTCCAGCAATCCGCGGTCGCCCGGGGGGCCAGGCCCCACGTCTTCGGGTCCGAACAGTCGGGTCGACAGCCCCGCCGCCGTAAAGGCCGTGGCCACCGTCGCCAGGGCCTGGGCGTACTGCGGCGGCGTCAGGGCCATGCTGTTGTACTCCTGCTCGAAGCGCGGCTCGTTTTGGATGCTCAGCGCGTCGATGCGAACGCCGAACCGCCGCTCCCACGCCACCACCGACGCGGTCATGTAGCGCCCGTACTGCTCGAGGGTGTCCGCATCCATCGGCAGATGGCCGCCCCCCGAGTCGAGCCTTCCGTGCGCGAGCGTGGCCCCCTGCTTGAGAAAGTGCGGTGGGGTCCAGACGCTGGCGATCACCTTCAGTCCGTCGGGCCCCGCTTGCGCCTGGAGGGCGCGCGCGACCTCACCGTAGAGGCGTGCCCGCGAGGAGGTCTCGTAGTCCAGTCGCGCCACGTTGGCGTCGAGGTCGGGGCCGAACCGGACCACGTCGAGTTCGTGTACGCCGCGGGCGCTCAACGGCAGGGGCAACAGGTTGATCCGCAGGACGGTCATCCCCATGTCGTCGAGGAACAACGACCGCCAGCGCTCGTTGCCGTAGTGCGCGAAGGCCTCGTCGCTCCATCCCATCAGGCTCGATCCTGCACCCTCCCACGTCTGGTGGCGGGTGCCGTCGTCGACGCGGACCCGGTCCGGGGCACACCCGACGCTCATCGCCACCGCGAGCGCAGCCACGCCCCACGGCGTACGTCGGCGCACGACGGCGGGTGTCTCGGAGTGCAGCACGACCCGACAACCAATACACCGTCGACATCACAGCGACTATCCACCCCACGTCCGCCGTGGGCGGAGCCCATCACCGCAGCCGGTCCGGCCACGGACTATCGAAGCGGGTGTTCGGCGATCCACCGCTGTCCGCGGGCAGTGACCTACTCGGGAGACGCGATGACTCCGGGCCGGTACGCGGCGACCTCCTCCGCCGGTCCGGCCACCCGAGCCGCCCGCTTCGCATCCGACGCCTCCGCCACCGCCTCCTCGCGATGGGCCCATGCCGCGCAAGTCGCCCGCGGCCACCGACTGTACCGCCGCGCGATCGGTGGCATGGCCGCGCTCCATCTGGCCTGTGCCCAAGAGCAATTCGAGATCGGCTACATCACCTACCAAGCGGCCCAGATCGCCGATGCCTACGACGTGGTCTGGGACGCGGTGGCCCTGTCGACCTCTCGCATCGGGTGTGAGTGAGGCCGAGTCGCGCCCGCAGAGTGCTCAGTTGCACGACCAGTCGTCGGGCAACGCTCCCGTCTGCATCACTGTCTGGTGCCAGTCGGGCTGTACGCGGGGGTAGATCCGCGTCGCATAGATGACGTTGTCGACGTCGTTGGTCCCGTACCAGGGCGTGCGGATGAGCGCGACGAACGTCCCGTCCTCGTTCATGGGGCCTGCGACCGGCTCGGCCTGCGTCCCCACATGGGTCTCCGCGAGCCGCGAGTAGGCGATCCTATCGATGTCCACGGGGTCTTGGCCCCACGAGGCGTCCAGCGCGGGCATGATCGAGTAGACGCCGAAGATCGGCTGGAGGTCACCCGACACCCATCCCGAGCCCGCCATCACGTACGGGTTGCCGCCGAAGGCGCTGAACTGCGTGGACACGGTGTTGTTGAAGCCGAACGAGTCGCCACCGTAGGTCGTGTCGGCCAGGAGAATCGGCTCCCGCGAGAAATCCCAGGTGCCGTCGGGCTGCGCCACGGCCTCGTGGAGCACCCCCGCCCAGAGGCGGTTGGTCCACCCCGAGAACACATCGGTCCGCTCGAGCGTGTTTGCGTTGCCCGTGACGTGCACCGAGATGTGGTGCGACTGCCCTTGCGCGTCGCGATACCAGGCGCCCTCGATGTGGTTGTTGTCCTCGGCGATGATCCCCAGCAGGTTCCCGGACAGATCGCGGAGCTCTGTGCCGCCGGCCTGGTTGACCCAGACGGTGAAGCGACCGTCCTCCGTGAGGTGGGCATAGTCGATGCCATCGCCCCCACCCTTGATGAACTCGAACGTGGGCTCGTCGTTGACCCCATCCACCCCGGTCACGACCTCTTCGCCAAAGCCGGGGCCCACGGTCTGATCGGTAGAGACGACGGCATCGGCCTCGATGTCGTACACGAAGGCCTGGTCGACCTCGGGGAGATGGACGATGTAGCGACCGCCGCCCACATCCGAGCCATCCCGCACGGCCGCGACCGGACCCTGCGAGAAGGTCGTGTGTTGCCAGGACTGGTGGGTCACCACGTCGTAGCAGTACATCCCGAAGCCCTCGACCCAGCAGAAGCTGTCGGGGTCGGTCGGGTGCCAAAATCGTTCACTGGCGACCGCCGACCAGTCGTCGACGTTGGGGTCCGAGCCGTCGAGCGGCAGCGCCTCCAGCGTGGGACTGGCCGCGGGCAGCTGCTCCAGATCACCGACCAGGAACAACTGCGTGCCCATCCCAGGCTGACTGCTTCGCACCAACGCCCGGCTGCCATCGGCGTTGAAGAACGTGTGGTTGCGCTCGGACGCCCCCGTGGTCTGAGCCCCGAGGGCCAGCTCCCAAAAGTGCTGTCCGCTCAGCGGCGAGACGAACTCCCCCGACGCGGGCCGCTCGGTCGGCTCGGGATGCTCCTGCGTCTCCGTGCCGAACCGCCGTTGGTAGTAGTCGATGGCCTGCGCCTCACCATGGCGATCGATGAGATCCGACAAGATGTTCGGGCACGGACCCTGCGGCATGGCGCCTCCGGAGGAGTCGTCACTGCCCCCGTCGGTCTCGTCTGCGGAGCCCGTGCTGTCGGCTCCCTGCGACGTCCCCCCATCGCCGTCCTCCGTGCTGCCCACGGGACCCGACCCGGTCGAGCTGGTCTCGCCCACGGGGTCCCCCGAGCCCGTGTTGTTGGGGCATCTCGGCCCCGGCGCATCCCAGGCCGAATGCCCCGAGCCACAGTGCTGCGAACGAGCGTCCGCGATGAAGATGGTCGTGCGCGGAGCCATCGGCTCTAGGCGTGTCGTGTTGCATGGGTCCCTCGACGGTCGTGAATCGGTCGCGTGAGGCGTGCCCCCACACCGATGCCCCAGTCGACGATGCGCCGCGCCAATCCCCCGGCGAGACCCCTCCATCGACTCATCGTGCAGCTCCCGTACGAGACGGTCGCCGCAGACCCAACGCCTCGACGATAGGAACCGGGCCCCCACCATGCAACGGCGGACCCATCAGTTCGATCGAGATCGACATTGGCCAGTTCGATGGCAGCGCGGTGCGACTATCGGTCGTCGATGCCATCGTCATCGGCCTGCGTCCACCGAGACGTCCCCTCGCCTCGCACTCCTTGCGATCCAACCAACGATTCGTACCGCGGTTCGTGGGATGGATGCATCCGTCGTGAACCGGATTGCGCTCGGTTCGGGCCGCGCCACCGCCCCTGTGCCGCCATCGGCACAAAGTGGCGGTGAGCGGGTGATGCCTCGAGGGGCGAGGGCCTCAGCCCGGCACGTAACGCAACCGGGCGGCCACGGGCAGATGGTCGGACAACGGCATCCCACTGGCCGCATCGACGAACTGCTCGGGTACCCACCACTCCAGCACTTCCAGCGCCAGGTCCGGTCCGTCTCGCACCATCACGTGATCGATGCGCTGGTCGTCACACGCCACCGCATCGCATGCGTCCACCAGCTGCGCGTCCTCGCGAAAGATCCGAAGGGGCTCTTCGTCCTCGGGATCTTCAGCGTCGAGATTGAAATCGCCCGCCACGATCACGGCGTGGTCGGGCGACCGGGCCGTGATCGCATCGACGAGGTCTCGGGCGGCCTGGGCTCGGATCTCGAGGTCCATGGGGCATCCACCGGCCTCCATGTGCAGATTGTAGACATCGATCTCGACCCCTTCGGCGACGGTCGTCCGCGCCACGCTCCACCCCTTGGTCGCCAGGCAATCGCTCGAGCAATCGAACTGTCCGTGGCACGCATACCAGGCGGTTCGCTCGTGGTCGGCGAAGGGATGCACGCCGAACCGATTGAGACCGTCCCCAATATCAGCCAACGTCGGAGCCTTCGACCACGGCGTGCTGGCGTACGGGAGGGTGATCTCGGCCGTCAGCGCGTCGTGATACCAAAAGTCCTCCTGCACCAGGACCATGTCGAAATCGTTGAGCAGCGGCGATATCTGCGGGATGAACTCGACCGGGCTCGAGCCTGAGATTTCTTCGGGCAGCCCGGCCACGTTGTAGGTGAGCACCTCGAACTCCCCGGGTGGTCCCACCGGAGGCCCCCCGCTGGACGGCTCCGGTTGCGCCGTCGTATCCACGCGGGTCGCCACGCCTGCGGTAGCGCCATCCGTGCCGGTCGCAGCCGTGCCCTGCGACCCCATCGGATCGTCGCTCGGACACCCCAACAGACCGAACGCCACGGCGGCGAACACCCTCCCCTTCGAGGAACCGAGCATCGGACGATGATATCGCATCGCGCTCCCGCTGACTGCTCGCCCCGCGGCTGCCGTACGATGGCCTCGATGTCCGTCGCCGCGCCCTCCGCTCCCGCTCGACTCGACGTCGCGTGCCTGCCCACCCGCGTTCGCCCGCTTCACCGAGTCTCGGCCGCGTGGGGCGGGGCCCAGCTGTGGATCAAGCACGACGACGAGACCGGTGCTCCCCTCAGCGGTAACAAGATCCGAAAGCTGCAATATGCGATCGCCCAAGCGATCGATGCGGGTGCCGACACCCTCATCACCTGCGGTGGCATCCAGTCCAACCACTGCCGCGCCACGGCGGCCTTGGGCGCTCGACTGGGGCTGCGCACCCACCTGATGCTGCGCGGCGAGGCTCCGTCGCAATGGACGGGCAACCTCCTGCTCGACCGCCTGCTCGGGGCTTCGATCCACTGGATGACGCCACTGCAGTACCAGCGCCACGATGCCTTGATGGCCGAGCTCGCCGACACCCTCACCAAGGCCGGGCGCCGCCCGTTCGTCATCGCGGAGGGGTGCAGCATGGCGGTCGGCTCGTGGGGCTATATCGAGGCTGCCCGTGAGATCGTCGAAGCACAGCAAGCCCACGGCGTCGAGTTCGACGCGGTGGTGCATGCGGTGGGCTCGGGGGGAACGAGCGCGGGACTCGAGCTGGGGCGACGTCTCCACGGTCTGTCCGCACGCATCATCGGTATCAACGTGTGTGACGACGCCGACCACTTCGTTCGGCACATCGCCACCCTGGCCGCCGAGACCGTCGAGGCCTACGATCTCCCCGTGCACGTTCCGGCGGCCGAGATCGAGATCCTCGACGGCTACGTCGGCCTGGGCTATGGCCGCAGCCGCCCCGAAGAGCTGGCCGAGCTGTCCACGCTGGCCCGCACCGAGGGCGTGCTGCTCGATCCCGTCTATGGCGGCAAGGCCTGGTACGCCCTGTCGCAGCGGTGGAAGACCGAGCCCTTCGCGGGGATGCGCAACGTGCTGTTCCTCCACACAGGCGGCATCTACGGCTTGTTTCCGCACGCAGACGCCCTGGTCGAAGCGTCGGCCTGAAGCCCCCGCGTCGCCAGCCGCCAAGCGCGGCAGCGGCTGTCGCCCCCACGCCACGGCTCGCGACCGCAGACTGGTCCTGCACGACAACGGAGCGGGCACGTCTCATGTGACCCGTGCCCGCAGGGTCGCATGCGACAACGTCGATCTCGCCGAGCAACCGACGCTCCGGGCGGGCTGCTCGGTCCCGACGCGACGTCGCGGCGGCACGCGTCCTGCAACGCGCGCAGCCGTGGGTCACGACCGAACTTCGTCACGCACCCTCCCCGGAGTGCTCTTGGGGGGAAGCATGATCATCGCAGCCGGCCTCGCCGCGATGACCATGTACGTGATGCAGTACGACGAGGCCGACGCCGCCTTCTTTGCGGCCGCGGGCGGGATCGCGCTCACGTGCGCCGCGCGAGGGGTCATCGGCCTCATCCGTCGTGACTTTCCCTGGTGGGGGTACGCGACGGCTCCCGTGCTGGGTGGGGCCCTGGCCTTCGTGGTCTTGCACTTCGGTGAACCGGTCGCGGCGAGACACGCGGCAGACCGTACGTGGGCCACCCTGTTGGCCGAAGAGCAGGCCCAGGACTTCGACCCCGAGCGCTGGGTGCAACAGTACGAGCTCGCCGTCGCGCCGCAGCACCGCCGGCCGCAGTGGCGCGTGCACTACTTCGACGCGGTGACGAACCGGGCATCACGGAACGGACGGGCCCGCACCTTGCGAGAGCTGCTCTCGAGGCTCGACCGCGCCGAGGTCGCCTACCCCGACCTGGAGCTGTCTGCGTCACGCTCTCGCGCGGAGGCGGCTCTCGACGCGCAATACGACGCGGCGATACGCGTGTTCGAGAGCCATGCACCGCCGGACTCCACGCGCGTCGACCCCGAGCTTCGCTCGACCGCAGCCAGGCTCCTGCGGGAGTGTCGACGCACCCGCTGTCCGGCGATCGAGCTGCGGATCTCCTCGCAGGCTCGAATGCAGGCCCCCGAAGGATTCGCCATGCCTCGGGGAGTCGAACTGATCCCGCCCGGAGACGTCTTCGAGGAGCGTTGGCAGCAGCACCGCGACAGCGTGCTCGAGGGTATCGTCTGTGGTGCCCTTCGACCGCTCGCTCCGTCCGAGCTCATCGAGATCAGCAGCGCACCGCCGCCAAGCCCCGCGCCGACGATCGAGCTCCATCTCGAGATCGAGCGTACGCGCTCGGTCTACCGCTACTCCACGCTCCACATCCTCGACCTCGAGGGCGCCCGCAAGGGCGTGTTCGGTATCCGAGTCTCCTGGCGGGTGCGGCTGCTCAGCGCCGACGGCACCATGCTCTACGACTGGACCAGCTCCAACACACCCGCCGAAGAGATCGAGTTCGAGTCGGAGTACTTCGGCGACGAGGTCCCCTATCGCGCGCTGATCCGCTCGGCCTACGCCAAGTTCGCGGAGGAGCTGCTCGCGCGCGCGGGACTGCCGGGACCGACGCACGACGAACTCATGGCGCGCTTCCGCGACTGAGCCCTCGGCTGTCGAGCGTTGGGCGCACCACGGGAGCCGAGCGCCCGTGTCGCCAGCGTGCGGACACGACCCTGTGCACTTCCGCCTCGGCTCCTGGTGTGGGGTCGGTGGATGGCATCCAAGCCGGGCGCTCGTCGGGGGCACCACCCGGGCTGCCGTTTTCTTGGCCCTGCCCCTGGCCGCATGGCACCGTGGGCGACGATGCCCGCGCTCCCTCGTCCGCTTCGCATGGTCGTGCTCGCCCTGGGCTGCACGGGCCTCACCGGGTGTGTCGAGGCGCTCCCCGTGCTGCAGCACCTGGCGCGTGCTCCGGAGACCACCGTGTCTCCCGCCGGGGAAGATGGCACCCGCTACATCGCCGTGGAGGGGCGTCGCTTGACCAGCCCCCGCACACTTCGCGGGCGCTGGAATCGAACCGCGCGCGAGACGTGCGCTGGCGAGTACCAGACCCTGTCCGACTCGGGCGCGAGTCGGCGTCAGGGTGGCGTGGTGCGCTCACGAATCCACGAGGGCTACATCCGCTGCTTGGCTCCTGACGGCAGTGAGCCGAGCGTGGAGGGCCCCACCGTAGAGGATGCGACGGCGCGTCGCTCCGCCAAGACGGGGACACGGCGCGCGTCAGCGTCGACACCCTGACCGGACCTCGGCGCAGCGCGTGACATCATGACAACGCGCCGTCTCCGGGACGAAACTGTCATCGCTCGACACACCGATGACAACCTGACACCGACCACCGTGCCGCAATGACGTGACGACGGGGCAAAGGCGACCGACACCGCTCAAGTCCGCGAGAGCATTGGGCTCGCCGGGATGGCCGACCACTTGCTCTGTCTACGGCACGTGAACCGGCTGCTCCGACACAACTTCTGGATCGTCAAGCTCAGCGGCCTCATCGTCGTCATGGCGCTGGTCGCAAACACGACGACCACCCTGCTTGCGCTGTATTTGATGTCCAACGTCGAGGTCGTCGCCCCCAACCAGGGGTCGGACGACAGTGACGAGGAACCGGTCGTCGCCAAGGCCTCCGCGGTCAACGACCGAGCCCGCCGCGTGCAGCGGGCCGCCGATCGCATCCTCGGCCGCAACGCGTTTTGTCCCACGTGCGGACCCGCCCCCGATCCCGACGCCGATCCGGCCGTCGCCCAGACCCAGGACGCAGACACCGGATTGGCGGGTGCTCAACGCAGCGCCCTGCCCTTGGTCGTCGCGGCCACGATGGAGTCGGACGACCCCGCCCGGTCCTTGGCGACGCTCATCGACACTCAACGGGGTATCGGCGGGCTCTATGGCGTTGGTGACGCTCTGGGTGCACAGGTCGAGATCGTTCATGTGGCGACAGGCGTGGTCCACATTCGCAACGCCGGCCGACTGGAGTACATCCCCTTCGACGCCGGGCCCCCGCCCAAAGCCCCCACGAAGGCGGCGCAGACCAAGACGCCCTCCAAGCCCAAGGCACCCTCGAAGCGGATGATCCCCGGGGCCGACGAGGCCATCCAGTGCAACGCAGCCGGAGACTGCACGGTCGACCGGGCGTTCGTAGAGCAGCTCATCGCCAAGCCCGCCCTGCTGATGGGCCAAGGCGGAGTCAGCCCCACGACCACCAAATCGGGTGACCCCGGCTTCCGGCTCCGCGGGGTCCGCAAGGGCACTCTTCCTCAGCTACTGGGCCTCAAGAACGGCGACGTGCTCACCGAGGTTGGTGGCAATGCACTGACGATGGACGTGGTCCCGACCCTCATCGGCAAGCTGCGCCATGCATCGCACATCGAGGTCACCGTGAACCGGCGTGGTGAACGGCTCACCCGTCAGCTCGATATCCGCTCCTGACGCGTTGTCGCGCACCCCCACGAATCCGGCCGTTGTCGGGCCGCTGACCGGCCCCCTCGACGCGGAGGACGATCTCGGGCGAGTCTGGACATGCCCATGAGCGTCCCCCACGTCGATCCCCCGGTCCCCGCGACCAGCGTCTTGGTCGACCTGCGCAACTTCACACCCAACCTCAACGCGGCCGACCAGGACGCCGACGGGACCAACCGGTTCTGCCACTTCCTGGCGCTGTTCTACGCCGCCACCCTGGACGCCTGTCTCGCCGCCCTCGCTCCCAAGGAGCGCGCCGACCCGACCCTGTCGGTCAATGGAACCGGCGACGGACTGCTGGTGGTGTTCTTGGGCCCGCGACACTTCGCCAACGGATTGCTCGCGGCCTACCTGCTGGAGGCCGGCCTGCGCCGCTGCTGTTCCTTGCGGCATGGGATGCTCCCGGTCGTCTCGTTCGGGGTGGGCGTCGAGTCGGGCGAGGTCTCCCTAGTGCATGCGGGGGACGGCCCCGCGAGCGTCAACACCTTCATCGGTCACTGCGTCAACGTGGCCGCCCGCATCGAGGGCCTCACCAAGCTCATTGCCGGGGCAACGGTCGTCGTGGGCGACACCACCGTGGAACGATGCGCCCATGCGTTCTATGGCGAGACGTTCGCGCAGCTGCGTGACCGGGAGCAGCGTGAGACCGTGGATGCCAAGCGGATCGCGATCCAAAAGCGCATGAACGAGATGAACCGGGGCCTGTGCCTGGCGTTCCTCGACCGGTACACGCTCAAGGGGGTGGACGAGCCGGTGCCGCTGTATCGCTTGGACGGCTCGGCCACCCGCAAGGGCGTGGACCG
>JAHZJA010001351.1 GCA_022601155.1 Deltaproteobacteria bacterium
GTCGCCGATGGTGGGCGGGCCTCCGCCCGCGACACCGCTGGCCGACAACAGCAGCTGACCGTCCAAGGTGTGGAGCTGGAGCGTGCCCACGCCCACCGTCACCACCTCGGCGACACCGTCGAGCGTGAACCGATCGAAATCGGCCGGGGCAGGGCCGGGGGTACCGAAGTCGGCGAACCCGTAGTGGCGTCCGCCGGGGCTGCCGGCGTCACTCATCGTCCAGGTGTTGGTCGCGGTGTCCCAGCTCCAGATCCCGTTGGCGATCAGATCTGCAGTGCCATCCTGGTCGAGGTCGCCGACCACCGAGAACACCCCAGGGGACACGCCCGTTCCGCCCGGCACCAGCTGGCCGGGGTTGAGCCGCGCCCCGCTGACACCGCTGTAGACCTCACTGCTGCTGACCACTTCGGGGAGGCCATCGTCGTCGAGGTCGTGCAGAGCGGGCCCGTCCCAGCGGCTGGCGCCGGAGATGTTGGAATCCTGGCTGCTCCACATCGTCACGTATCGGGACGTGCCCGGATCCCAGGTGAACGCGATGACGCCGCTGACGGCACGCAAGCTGACGATCTCCGGAACTCCGTCACCATCGAGGTCGCCGATGGCCGGAGGCGTGGCCGCGATGACGCGGTTGTCGGGGTCGTCGATGGTGTCGAGCTGCTCGCAGGTCTGCCCGTTGATGATGCGGATGACCCCGAAGCACCCGGGGTCGGAGCCCCAGCTCGAGGCCGAGCCACCATCGGCGCAGTTGTAGGTGACCAGTGCGATTTCTCCGGCCGCCCCGGAGTCGTAGGGCAGCTGTCCCACCATCGGGGTCGTGAGCACGTTGATGTGGTCGGGGTACGGATCTCCGGCCGGAGGCGCGGTCCATTCACACTGCAGGTCGGGCTCGAACAACCCGATGACCACATCGCCCAGGCACTCCTCGTTGACGTTGCCCTCGGGGCCTTCCCCATAGGGGATGCAGAACCCACCGTCCTCGCCCTCGGGCAGGCAGTCCTCGGCGCAGCAGTACGTGTCCCCGCTGCAGTCGGAGTCGGTCTCGCACGGGCCGTCGGTGGGGATGCACTCTCCCGCGGCGCAGGCCTGGTCCTCGGGGCAGTCGGCGCTGGCCATGCACGCCATGCCGGCGCTGTCTCCAGAAGAGTCGACCGCCGCGGTCGTGTCTGCGGTGCCATCAGAGGTACCCGCGGTGCCGGAGCCAATGCCGGTGGCCCCGGTCGTGGGAAACGGATCGATGCCCGTGTCTTGGGGCATGCCGCGTTGGCCTCCCGTGCCCCCGCACGCCACGCTCATGCACGCGGCGGCGACAAGCCATCCGCGCATGCCTCGCCCCATTGTGGTCCGGTCGTCGTTCATGCTCCGCCCCTCGGATTGGAAGGGTCGCGGTGCCGCCCAACCGGCTCCGTCACACCCGTATCTCAGACACCGGTTGGGCGGTGTTTTACCGACCTCGGCCTGCCTCGGGTTGGCCCGGGACTTCCCACCGTGGATCCTGCCGCGTGCGGCCCAGGTGGTCGTGGAGGGCCGGCTGAAGGGCCATCCTTTGACAGAGTTGCCGTGGGGGCGCACGCTGCTGCCACGTAGCAATGGCGCAGCGACCGGCCACCAAGGGGCGTAGGCTCTTCCGCTTGGCGGGAATGACCGCGCGGGTCGCGACCCGCTACACCACATCGAGGGTCAAATCGGTCTTCCAGAACGAGGAAGACGCCCAACGCGACCGGGCCAAGGCTCACGCGGAGGCCGGGCAGCTCATCGCGCAGACGCTCGGTGAGCTCAAGGGCGCGGTGATGAAGGTGGGCCAGATGGCCTCCATCGCCGGGGACTTGCTGCCCAAGGAGCTGTCCAGTGCTCTGGGTGCGCTCCAGCGCGAGGCGCCGCCGATGGATTTCGAGGTGATCGCCGAGCAGATCGAGCGCGAGCTCGGAGCGCCGCCGCCGATGCTGTTCGACCACTTCGAGCAGGAGCCGTTTGCCTCGGCCTCCATCGGCCAGGTCCATCGCGCACGCACCGACGATGGCCGTGAGGTGGTGGTCAAGGTGCAGTATCCGGGGGTCGACGACGCGGTCGATTCCGATCTCGCCCACCTGAAGATCGCCCTGCGGGCCAGCGGCCTGGTGAAGATCAAGCGCAAGGCGCTCGACGCCGTGTTCGGTGAGCTGCGCGCCCGGCTGCACGAGGAACTCGACTACTGCAACGAGGCCGACAATGTCCGGCTGTTCGGCGAGATGTACGACGACGACGACGCCGTGGTCGTGCCGCAGGTCGTGGGCGAGCGCAGCAGCCAGCGGGTGCTGACGCTGACCTACGAGCCGGGCCACCACATCAGCGAGCTCGAAGACTTTGGCCAGCCCGTGCTCGATGAGATCGGCGCCTCGTTGTTTCGGGTGATCGCCGACCAGATCTTCAAGCACCAGGTGCTCCACGCCGATCCCAACCCCGGCAACTTCGCCTTTCGCCCCGACGGTACCGTGGTCTTGTACGACTTCGGCTGCGTCAAGCGGCTCGACCCCGAGATCATCCAGGCCTATCGCGACACGATTCGCGCCGGCTTCGACGAGGATTACGAGGGTATCGAGCAGGGACTCGTGCGCCTGGGCGCCCGCAACACCGACGGCCCCTCGGTCCCGCTTTCGTACTACAAGCCCTGGCGCGACATCTTCATGCGGCCCTTGCTGAGCGACGGTCCCTACGACTTTGGAGCGTCGCAGCTGCAGAACGAGGCGATCAAGCTGGTGCCGGGCTCGCTGAAGTACCTGTCGAGCTTCCAGCCCCCCGCGGAGCTGGTGTTCCTCGACCGAGTGGTCGTGGGGCACTACGGGAACCTGCGCACGTTGGGCGCGCGCGGGCAGTACCGGCCATTGCTCGAGGCCTACCTGGGGTCCTGAGTTTCTCGACGGCAGATTGGCTGGGCTGGCTCGACGGGTGCCGGTTGTGCTCCACCGGGCGGCGCGGCTGCGTCGTCGGTGGTTCGCGGCTCGTTGTCGTGGTTCGTTGTCCTGCCCCGAGATGGGTTCAGCGCGGGCGCCATCACCCGCGCCGCACGGACCGTGGCGTCCAGGCCCGTGGCGCGAGTGCAGCGGGGGCCCGGCCGCTTCGATCCTCAGCTAACAGGAGCAGTACTCGTTGCCGTCGATGACCTCGCACTCACACTGCGGAGGCTGCCAACCGCAGTCTTGCGGGGGGAGCCCGCCGTTGGGGGTCCCGAACGAAAACCCCCAGTCGTACAGGCACCCGAGCTGATAGAAGCTTCCGATGGTGTGCGAGCGAAATGCCTCGCAGTCGTCGTTCCTCCAGCCGTGGGGTACCACCATGTCCGTGCGCCACTGGCCAGGCGTGACGACGCTGCACACCTTGATCCCTCCCGGTAGCGCCTGCGTCGTCGAGGTGCCTTGGGTGAGATCCGACGCTCCGCTCGGAACGCCGATCCCCGGCTCAGGCTCAGGCTCAGGCTCCGACTCGGCACTGTCGGGCTCTGCATGGTTGAACTCGAGATCATCAGAGAACTCGCTGTGATCGCATCCGGCGGCTGTTGCGGCGATGAACAGGACTGAGGACAAACAACGAAGGGTCGAAGAAGTTCGATGGTTGAACATGATGGTCTTCTCTTCTGTGACAGCAATCACATCCAATCCACAAAGTCTCGGCCGTGTCGGGTTCTGATCCCGTGATGATCACCATGTCAGCGTTCCCTGGGTACTGCCCGCAGATTCCTGTCTTTCTGCCTAATTCA
>JAHZJA010001352.1 GCA_022601155.1 Deltaproteobacteria bacterium
CACCCTGTTCGAGCGCCACTTCGACACCATCGCGCGCTTCGTGAAGAACAAGGTCTCGCATCAGGGCGAGCTGGAGGACCTGGTCCAGCAGGTCTTCTTGCGCTGCGTGGAGGGCCGCGATCGGTTCGAAGGGCGCTCGAGTTTTCGCACCTACTTGTTCGCGGTGGCCCACAACACCTTGCTGGAGCACTTTCGTCGCCGTCGGCGGACGGGGGGGCGGGTCGACACCAGCGTCACATCCGTAGCCGACCTCGATCCGTCGCCCAGCATGATCGTGGCCCTGCGCCAGGAGCAGCAGCAGGTGGTCGATGCGCTGCGGCGGCTGCCGCTGGACTACCAGATCGCGCTGGAGCTGCACTACTGGGAGCGCTTGTCGGGCTCGGAGATGGCGGAGGTGCTCGACGTTCCGGAGGGGACGGTGCGCAACCGGCTGCGCCAGGGCAAGCAGCTGTTGGCCAAGAAGATCCGCCAGCAAGCGCTGACCGGGGTCGACGAAGACCTCGGTGATCTCGAGGAGTGGATCGCGTCGATTCGGGAGACGGTCCAGACGCGGTCCGACGACGACTGACACGGGCTCAGCGGTGGGGGGGGGGCTCTCGCTCGGCCGGCGCATTGATGGCGGCCCGCACCTGCTGGACCAAGGCTCGCGATTGCACCGTGTCGGGGTGCTCGGATCCCAGCCTGCGCTCACGCAGACGCAGCGCATGTTGGGCGTGGTCGAGGGCGGAATCCTGCCGGCCTCGTGCGAGCGCGAGACGGGCTCGGGCCGCCAGCAGATGGGCGACCGATGGGTGGTCGGCACCGAGCCGGCGCAGGTAGATGGCCATGGCTCGTTCGTAGTACCGCTCGGCTCGTTCGAGCTGGCCCTGGCCCTTGGCCAGCCCGCCCAGGGTCTGCAGCGCCTGACCCACCCGCGGGTGGTCGGGGCCGCGCGTGCGCACCAACAACGCCCGCGCGCGCTCCGTGAGGCGCTGTGCCCGTGCCGTTCGGCCGTCGAGCGCTGCGATCACGCCCAGGTTGTGGAGCACCATCGCCTGCGTGGTGCCTTCTTCACCCTGCGCGAGGATCGCCTCGGCGCGCAGCAGCAGGGGCTCGGACTGTGCGTAGTCCTGCACGCGCAACATCGTCACGGCAAGGTTGGTCAGGACGGTCGCCACGTAGGGATGCTCGGGCCCGACCGCGCGCTCCAGTCGCTCGAGTGCTTCCCATAGTCGCGCTCGTGCCTGCTCCGGGTGTCCGCGGTCGTCCTCGATTGCGGCCAAGAAGGTGAGGGTCATCGAGGTCTCGGGGTGCTCGGGCCCGAGGGTCTGCTCGCGCACGTCGTAGGCTCGCTGGATGTAGCCCGCAGCCTCGTCGTTGCGTCCCGCCCGGCTCAGCGTGGTCGCCATGACCTCCAGTGCGTCGGCCGCCCGCGGATCGGTGGGGCCCAGCTGTGCCTCCCACAGCGCCAGCGAGGCCTCGGCATCGGCCAGCGCTGGCGCGGCGAGCCCCGCGCTCGACCGCACCCGGGCCTGGCGCTCCAGCAACCGCGCGCGGCCGCGGGTGTTGGGGTGGCGCTCGAGGGCGGCCCAGCCGTGCTGCGCCCAGCGTAGGCCTTGCTCGCGATCGCCAGCGGTCACGCCCCACAGCAACGTCAGGCGTGTCGCGGCCTCGACTGCCGCCGACTCGTGGCCGGCCTCCCGGGCCACGAAGTAGCCGTCTTCGAGCACCTCCCGAGCCGCGGCGAACTGGCCGAGCTCGGCCAGAGCGTGGCCCTGCTCCACGCGCGCGGCCGCCAACAGGCGCTCGCGCGACGGGGCCGCGTCTACGACCTTGGTGCTGCTCGCCAGCGCCTCGGCGTAGCGCCCCGCGCGTCGCAATGTGGCGGCCCGGGCCACGTGCGACCACCCCGCGTCGGAAGCGGAGTCGATGCGGTCGGCACCTGCAGGGGCTCGGCAAGCGTCCGGGGACGACAGACCGCCCACCACCACATGGGCGCGGCGTACGACCTCGGCATCGGCGTCGGCCAGCACGTCGAGCGCGGCCTCGATCTCGCGTCGCTGGCCTCGCAAGCAGTGCATCGCGCGATCGAAACCGTCGTCACTGCGCTGCCCCTGTGCATGTTCCCGGCACACGTCGCGATGGATGCTCTGCCACCGCTCGGTCACGTCGTCGATGCGCGCACGGGTGTAGGCCCAGCTGGCCGGGGCCGTCGCGGGGGCTTGGGTCGCGAAGCGTTGCTGCAGCGCGCGGGCGCGGTCGTCGGACCATCGCTTCTGTGGCTGGGCCTGCCCCGCACACCGAGATGGGCTGGCATCGTCGGCACCGGGCTGGGCCGCGACGACGCCGGCCACCGCGAGCGTACCGACCACGCCGAGCGCCGCGAGCCATCGCCGGGGCTCGCGTCGCCGCAGGGCCACCAGCTCGGCGACGAGCCGTTCCATCGACGGCCAGCGGGCGGCTGGGTCGGCGGACAATCCTCGGCGCAAGGCCGCGTGCAGCCGACGTGGCACCGGGCGTTCCGTCCGCGATGCCCGTGGCCGCCCCGCCAGCACCTGTCGCGCCATGGCCACGGGGTCGTGGGCGCCGAACGGACGCTCCCCGTGCAGCGCCTCCCACACGGCCACGCAATACCCGAACTGATCCGCCGCCGGGCTGGCCAACCCTCCGAGAGCTTGCTCGGGAGCCATGTAGCCGTGGGTGCCCACGTGCAGCCCGGTGGTGGTCAGCGATGACGACAGACGGTGGGGCGGCTCACCCTCGGCGATGCAGGGCAGGGTGGGCGTCTGCTCTCCCCGGGTGGCGACGAGGCCAAAGTCGACCACCCGCACCCGACCGTCGTCTCCCACCAGGACGTTGGAAGGCTTGACGTCACGATGCACGAGACCCGCCGCGTGTGCAGCTGCGAGTCCGCGCCCTGCCTGGATATAGAGGTCGACGACGTCACGCCACGACCGAGGCTGTGCCTGCTGCCAGTCTCGCAAGCTGTGGCCATGGACCAGCTCCATCGCGATGTAGACACGGTCATCGGCGATGCCCACGTCGTAGACGCTGACGACGTTGGGGTGACTGAGCTGTGCGAGGGCCCGCGCCTCTCGGGCCATCCGCCTGTGAACCACGCGGAGGTCGGTACCGCGATGGCGATCGTCACGCAGCACCTTGAGCGCGACCGAGCGCTGCAGCTTGGGATCGAACGCCTCGAACACTCCGCCGCTGGCCCCGGCGCCGACGCGGCGCCCCATGCTGAACCGGCCCAAGGTTCGGGTCGCTGGCCTGCCTTCGAACAACTGCTGTCGGATCCGATCGCGCGAGCGCGCGTCTTCGCGACCCAATACCTGCTCGCCTGCGGCGTGCAGCCGTGCATCGATGGCTGACAAGTCCTCCCAAGACTACGCCCGACCGCGTCGTTTCGTTCCCACCAACCGCCGATCGGCGTCGCGAAGAAAAAGCAATCGACTCGGCCCCCGCCGGGCACCACCCCCCCTGAGGTCGCCGGGCCGCGCCGGGGAC
>JAHZJA010001353.1 GCA_022601155.1 Deltaproteobacteria bacterium
CGCACAGGCGGCCGGAGCCACGGGCCAGACCCGCCGCAGCGCCATCACGGGAATCGGGATGGGGGGAAGCGGCGGCTCCGGCTACGTGATGGGCAAGGATTGGTCGGTGAGCTGGTGAGGCTCACCGACGCGTGCACCGTAGAGTTGGAGTCCGATGGTCGGTGCGCAGTGCAGACACGGCTTGCCGTGGCGATGCGGCCTTCCGACTCGTGCGCGGTGCACAGACGGCCCGTCGGGCGCCGGCCCTCGTGGACTCGGGTCGACGACCGCTACTGCTCACACTTGGCGTCGCTGGCCAGGCGCGAGGGACCGTCGAGCAAGAACGTCGAGGCCTTGGCTGCCTGGTAGTGATCGAGCGCTGCGAAAGCGTTGTCGCACAGCGCCTTGGTGTCGCGCTGGTACTTCGCGATGGCGGCCAAGCCTTCCTTGGCGCGACCCATGAGGATGTCGCGCTCGCCCTTGGCGCTGTCGGCCCCCTGCACGGCACCTTCGTAGGCCGCCTTGGCGGCATCGAGATCTTCGGGCTTCTCCACCTGTGTGTTGGAGGCTGAGCCGAAGGCGGTACCGATGAGTGTCTCGGCCAGCAGCAGCTGGGCATACACGCTGGGCGCGGTGCCGGGTGCTGCCGCGGCGGCGCCCTCGAATGCTTCCTTGGCCGCCGCGTAGTCCTCTTGGGCGAGCAAGAATGCGCCGCGACCGAGACGGGAGACCGCGTCGACCTCGGGGTCTTGGAGCTTGCCGGCCATCTCCAGAGCATGGGCGGCAGGAGCCTCGGCGTTTTCGAACACGACCTGGGCGTGTGCCACGGCGATCCAGCCGCCAGCCATCCCGCTGGCGCGTTCCTGGCCGGGCTCGCGCATCCCCGAGTAGATGGGCTCCAGGGCTGCAATCGCGTCGTCGTAGTGCCCGGTGAGCACTTGGTGGATGGCGGGCCCGAGCTCGGCCGGATCGGGATCCTGGGGCGGCGGGGGCTCGGCCGGGGGATCGTCGGAGGTCACCACGTCGGCGTTCCCACCGTCGGTGGTGGTGCCGTCACCACCATCGGGTGGGGTCGTCGTGGGGGTCTTCTTGCCGCAGGAGGGCAGGGACAGCAGCAGCAGTGCGAGCAGGGGAGTAGCGGTGCGCGTCATGGCTCGTTGTCGGGTGCGTCGGACTGGGCGTCGTCGGGTGACGCCGCGGCCGGTGGTGGTCGCTCGATGACGCGGATGCTCACGCGTCCATCGGCACCGAGCGTACCGTACACCAGCTGTGCGGGGTCCTCGTGCTCGCCCACCACCTCGCGCTCGAACATGGCGATCACCTCGACGCGATCACCCACATGGAGCGAAGTGCTCTCGTAGTGTGCGCCGGCCTTGTCCACCGGCGCGGTCACGCGGGCGCCCTCGAGTTGCTCCACGCCGCAGCGGCCCGAGGCATCGGCCACGATCACCAGATCGGCGGCAACGGCCGTCTGCGGTCCGGCTCCTGCTCGGTTGCGCCACACGCACTCACGACCGGGTGCGCCTCCGAGGTTGCCCGAAGCCCACACGAGCTCGCCTTCGACCCGAAGTGGGCCGTCGCTGGCCTCGGCGATCGTGGCCGGGGGCCGGGCTTCGAGGCGCTCGACGGTGGCCCGCCACGCCGCATCGCGGCGACCCCTGCCCCCCGGCACGAAACGATCGCGGCCACGAGGGGTGATGGAGCCCGCGCCCAGCTGGCTGCGATAGCGGCGGGAGCCGACGAAGAACACCATCACCGCGATGGGGACGAGGATCGCCAGCCATACCAGCTGGCCCGTGTCCCAGCCGGCAAACATCGAGAACGGATTGTCGTCGGGTGCGGCCGGAGCCAGGCACCGAAGCGCGACGATCACCAGTAGGCCTCGACCAGGCCCAGTGTGTAGTGGCCCTTGGTGTCGGTCTTGGTGCCTTCGAGGCTGGCTTTGCCTTCGACCAGCGAGCGGCCGACCTGGCCCGGGGCGATGGCCTCGATGGGAGCGCCGCGCAGGGTGGGGCCGTCGGTGAACTTGACCACGGGCACGACCCCGGCCAGGGGGGCGGTGCCACGGTTGCGGACGAGCACCGTCCAGCGGACCCGCCCCAGCCAGACCTCGGCCGCACCCTCGACCTTGAGCTCCACCACGGGCTCGATGTCGTAGGCGCGGTTGGGCCGGGTGTTGGTGATCCGCGGAAGCAGCTGCATCCGCTTGTTCTTGTAGTCCATCTGCACGAAGAACTCGCGCATCACGTTGAGCCCCAACAGCCCCTCGGTGCGCTCGTTGACGCAGGCATCACAGACCGACACGAGCAGCCCGGGGATGTGGACCTGGCCGAGCTGGAGCACGGGCAAGTGCACCATTCGGCTCTCGCGAGGACCACTGGCGGTGTTGAAGGTGAGGGTCGGGGCGTCGTCGGGGACGTCGATGCCGAGCTTTCGAGCGGTGCTGCTGCTGATGGTCGTGTACGACGCACCGGTGTCGAACAGGTAGGGCATCTGGAGCTCGGTGCCTGGTCCGCGGAGGGTGACGTCCATGAGGATGGCGGTGCCCTCCTCGGCGAACGGCACCGACAACGCCTTGCCGTGGTCGACTTCTCCGACGTCGGTGAACAGCAGGGAACCGCCGCGCGACTGCGTCATGTCTTCGTCGGGCCGCGGGGAGGCGACATCGGCCACGTTGTGGCCCAGCGCCGACATCACCCGGGTGGCCGAGTGTGACTCGCCGAACTGGTCCTCGGCGATCCACGCACCCTGGCCGCGCAGTGCCGAGGCCATGATGTCCGGCATGATCTGCATGGCGATGGCCAGCCCGCCCACGTTCCACAGCATGGGGAGCCACGCCATGGTGAGGCTGATGCGTCGGGCATCGCCCTGGTGTTTCCACACCGCGATGGCAAACGGCACGCCCAGCGTGATGACCAGGGCGATGAGCCAGATCCAGATCGCACTGGAGGTGAAGCCGGTCCGTCCGACCGCGGCGGCGCGAGCCATCGAGACCGCGACCCAGACCGCGGTGACCAGGCTCGCAAGCGAACCCAAGCCCAAAAGAACCCATGCCAGGGCCTGCAGGACCGACGTGGCCGTGGAGCTGGCGGGGCTGCGTCGGCGCGGAGATCGGGTGACCGCCCGGGCACGCCGGGGGGGCCGTTGCGGCCGGCCCGGCCCAACAGGGGTGCGAGGCGCCGGTTGATTCACCAATTGCGAGGGTAGCATCGCTGCCGGGAACGGCAGCTCGCGGGGCCCGCCGCCCCCGCTGCTGTCGATGTGGGTTGGGTGAACGCGGCTACGTGGCGATCAGCGGGCGTGCCGATCCTGGGATTGTGGAGAGATCCGTGGGCGCGGTACGGGCCAGGGGAGGCCCGATATCGCTCAGGGCAATTCCGACCATCACGGACCACAATGGGTCGGCAAACAAAGTTCAGGGGTGTGGTTTCCTTGAATCACCAATCTCGAAAACTGTAGGATGGAGCACTGTTCTCGAGGCCGATGAGCGTGCCGACCTTCAGCGTTCGCTTCGAGTCCGCCGACGATTTTTTGGTCGAGTACGCCGATCGTTTGCGGCATGGACAGGCGCTATTGCCTCTGCCCGAGCCGCTTTCCCCCGGCACTCCCGTGCGCTTGAAGATTCGGCTGCCAGACGAGCGGCTGCTCTACGTGCTGGGCTCGGCGATCGCGGCGGATCGTCGGGAGCGGGGAGAAGACGGAGCGACGGCGGTGCGGTTGGCGATGACGACCGACCAGCGCAGCGCGCTGGAGGCTTGTGTCGCAGGGTTGATGCGCACCGACGAGCCGCCGCTCGGTGACCTGCCCGAGGCCGAGGCCGATGCGCTGGCGGCCGGGGTCAGCGTCCTGCTGGTCGACGATTCGGTCAGCATGCGCATCGAGCTCGGCGATGCTCTGCGGTCACGCGGGCTTCGGGTGCGGGTGGCAGACAATGGGCTCGTCGCGCTGTCGGCTGCGCTCAAGCGGCCCCCCGACATCATCCTCACCGATGTCGAGATGCCCGAGATGGACGGGTGGACCTTCGTCCGCACGCTGCGTGCACGTCCGAGCCTGGCCTCGATCCCGATCGTCTTTCTCACCCGGCTGAGCGACGACATGTCGAGGCTGCGGGGGTATCGGCTGGGGGTGGACGACTATCTGCCCAAGACCATGCCGCCGGCCGAGATCATCGCCCGGGTGCAAGGGGTGCTGACGCGGCGACGCCAGGTGCCGGCCTCTCCCGGGGAGGCTGCGGTGGTGGGAGGCCTGCGGGGGCGTCTGGAGCACGTGCGCCTGGGGAGCTTGCTCGCATTCCTCGAGTCGGAGCGACGCAGCGGTGCGCTGCAGCTGTCCAAGGGCGGCGATGCGGCCACGATGTACCTCGAGCAGGGGACGCTCGAGTTCGTGGACAACCTCGGGCCCTACAGTCACCCCCACGATCGGGTGTTTTCGCTGCTGAGCTGGACGCGAGGTGAGTTCGAGTTCACCGCGGATGCGCCCCTGCCCGAGGCTGCGGGAGAGCAGCCCACCACGCCGCTGACGTATCTGCTGATGGAGCACGCTCGGCGCGAGGACGAGGCCAAGGCGGTGATGTAGCAGCGCGGCGCGGTCGCGACCGATGCTCGTGCCGACACTGGGTCGCGCACGGCTCGGCGGCGAGGGGGCGCGTCCGTCGATGTCGCGGACGTCGGCGCGTGGGCGTCGAAGAGACGGGACCGGTCGTGCGGACCCGTTGTGCGCTCGGGGTCTGCCGCAGTGGTGGTCGGCGGCTGTGGACGCGAGGTTCGTGTTGCTGTCACGGGTCGGCGGCCGAGCCACGCCCCACCGAAGGGACGGGCTCGAGCACACCACCGCGACCCCGGCGGTTCAGTCTCCGGCCCGCACCGCGCAGTAGCCGTCGATCTTCCATACCCCGCGCGCCTCGTAGGGCTCGGTGTAGAGGATGAAGTACTCGGCTCCGGCGGGTCCGCACATGCTCTTGGCGGCGTCCATCGCCTCGGTGACGGTGGGGGCGTGGCCCTTGTAGATGCCCAGCTCATCCACGGCCGTGGCCAGATCGTCGGCCGACTTGAAGACCTTGACGTCTTCGGACGGAACCGGCCTGGGCGCGATCTTGTGGTTGGTCTCGCGGTAGTAGGACTTGTAGGCGGTGGCGCAGCCGGAAGACATGGCAGCGACGAGGAGGCAGGAAACGAGGGTAGAGCTACGCATCGTCATGGTCCTTGGGTCGTTTCGATTGGACGTGGGCCGAGGAGTCGGCATTCGCCGACGCATGCTCGGAAGGTGCCGATGGGGCGCCATGCCCCGCACGTGGGAGTTTCACGACGAACACCGCGCCGGGGCTCGCGCCCTCGCGCAGGGGAGGCCGCGCGGATGGATCGAGGCAGCGAAGCTCGCCGCCCATGCCCTCGACCAGGCCCGCGGCGATGGCGAGGCCCAGGCCCGTACCCTCACCCGCCCGGGCGGTGGTGACGAACGGCTCGAACAGCTGCGGTCGCAGATCGTCGGGCACACCGAGGCCCGTGTCTTGGACCTCGATGGAGATGGTGTCGGCGTGGCCCACGATGCGGACGACGACTGCGGCCGGGCTCTCAGCCGCGAGCGCGGCTCGACTGGCGTTGACCAGAAGATTCTGGAGCACTTGGTCGAAGTGGGCCGGGTCGACCCGGGCGAGGAGGTGGTCGTCGCCTTCCACCGAGAGCTCCACGCCGTGGCAGCGAGGGTCGTGGCGTAGCAGCGCGATGAGGCGGCGGCTGGTGTCGAGCAGGTCGATCGACTCGACGGTGCTCTGGGGCGGTCGGCTGTAGTCCAGCAGCTGGCCCACGATCGACTGGATGCGCTCGAGCTGGGTGCGGCTGCGCTCGAGCAACGACCGTTGTTCCGGGACCAGCGATGGTTCGGTACGAGGATCGAGCAGCAGCTCCACGTAGCCCAAGATGGCGGCGAGCGGGTTGCCCACCTCGTGCGCGACTCCGGCCGACAGCCGGCCCACCGACGCCAGCTGCTCCGAGCGCACGAGCGACTCGCGTTGCGCCGCGTTGCGCTCGATCTGCGTGCGCAAGGAGGTGGTCATGCGATTGAAGGCGGTGGCGAGGGCGGAGAACTCGGCCGGGCCCTGGGTGGGCACCTCGGCATCGAGCCGACCCCCTGCGACCTCGTCGGCTGCGGCCCGGACCGCCCGCAGCGGTCGAAGCACCTGGACCTCCAGCAACACCCCGCCCAGCACCAGCAACACCAGGCCGAGGCCTCCGGCGAGGACGAGGGTGGTGGTCCAGTCGGCGACGTCGGTCCAGGGCGAGCGGCGGGCGACCACGCGCAACACCAACGCGATGCGACCCCGGTCGGGGCCGAACACCCGCAGGGCCTGGTCGACGATCAACCGACCGTCGGTGAGGGTCTCCAGCGCACCGTCGGCGTCGGGCCGCGGCGGGGGCACGGCGGCGGAGCCCAACCCGATCGACACCAGGACATCGCTGCGGTCGCGGGGAAGGTGGTGCCGATGGATCTCGATCGCCTCGATGCCCATGCTGCCCACGGAGGGACGCAGGACTTGGGTGACC
>JAHZJA010001354.1 GCA_022601155.1 Deltaproteobacteria bacterium
AGTAGCAATCGCCGTAGCAGCAGTCGTCGTAGTCGCAGCAGCCGCCGTCGCTGCAGTAGTCGTCGTAGGGGATGCACGCGCCGTCGATGCACTCGTAGTAGTAGGCATTGCCGCAGTCGGCGTTGGTCCGGCACTCGGGAGGGTCTTCGGCTGTGGGCGGTGGATCGGTATCGGTCGCGCCCTCGGTGGCCCCTTCGGTGGCCCCATCGGTCTCCTGCTCGAGGTTGATGGTCGGGCCGCAGCCTCCCACCGCGGCTGTGGCCGCGATCCCTGCCGACAGGTTCCACAAGCGCGTATCCAAGCGAGGCCAATCCATGGCGGTGTCGAAGAGCAAACACCGGGCCAGGCGAAATTACTGCCGAAAATCGCAATCGCGGCGGTGCGCCCCCCACAAGTCACGACATCGATGTCGCACTGGGGCACGACGTGGGGGACAAGCGTGTCCTGGCCGATCGCTTCGCGAGGGGCTCGCCCCTGCGGACAGACGCGACCGGAATCGGCTTCATTCGATCGCGTCGCCGCCGGTCTGGGCGGTGGGCGGGGCGCCCGGTCCCGTCTTTCGGCCCCGGCGGGCGACGGCCTGCGCGATGCGGCGTCGGTGCTCGACCACCCGTGGCCCCAGCTCCTTTTGGGTCTCGTTGAGCAGTGTCATCAACGAACGCGGCAAGCCGCCCTCTGCATCGACCGCTTCGTACAGCGTGTCGAACACCGCGCCCAGGCGTGCGGGCACTTCCTCGACCTCGGGGCGGTTCTGCGTGCGGTTGCCCGGACGCACCGCGGCCACGGCCTGTGCGGTGTCGAGCTCCATCCCTTCGATCTCGAGCCACTGGAGGACTTTGGGAATCACCGTGCCCGGGTCGGCGAGCAATCCGTCGTACGACTGCACGTGGATCGCATGGCGCCGCGTCATGATGTCGCGAACGAGCATGAAGTTCTCGTCCCACCACTCGAGCCAGGGCGGCATCCGTGGGGGGGGCGTGGCATCGGGGCCACGTTGCTCGTCTTCCATCGCATAGAGGCGCTCCAGTGAGCGCTGGTACTCCTTCCAGTGGCGCATGGTCGCGACCACCTTGCCGATGTATGCCAGATCGGTGCGAACCAGCCCTGGGATGAACACCTTGACGAGGTGCCGCTCCACCTGGCTCGGGTGGAAGAATGCTCCCGACTGGGGGTGGGGGTTGGTGCGGTAGTAGACCCCCTGGCGCAGGACGGACTCGTAGAACCCGTCGGGGTTGGCGTTCTTGAGCGTCTTGTCCCAGTTGCGAGGGAATGCCTCGCCAAAGGCAGGAAGCCCGGCCGCGGTGAGGATCTGCATCCACATCGAGGTCCCGGAGCGCTTGGTACCCGTGACGATGAGCATCGGCCCGGTCACTGTAGCGCGCCCGTAGTGGGTCGAGCACTGCGCTCGTGTGTACGGTGTAGCGAGACCCGCCGGCGCTGCCGCCGTGCGCAGCTACGCTGTCGGCGGGGTCGATGGGGCGGTGCGCGAGGGGTCTCCGACTGCAGCATTGGGGGGCGCGGTCGATCGATCGGTGAGCGTTGCCCCTGGAGGGGAGACGTCCGCCATGTTCGGCGCAGGGTCGGCTCGAGGTGTGGCGCTCGGGTTGGGCTCGGGCGTGGCCGAGGCCGCGGCCGTCGAATGCGGTGGACGACGCAGGGGAGGCGCGTCGCCATCGCTGGAGGCGGCCTCGTGGGCATGCACGTCGACGGCCGCGACCGGCTCGGGGCCGCGGGGCACGGCGGCCGCCGCCCCATCCGCGTGCCCGGGCGGGACCACGGTGGTACCAGCCTCGGCCGGGCCGAGCGCCGCGTCGGAGGGGCGGTGGGGCTGCACCAGCGAGGCCGGCCGCGCGTAGAAGGGCTGAATGTCGTCGGTCACCAGGAACATGACTGCCCCGGAGACATCGACCCGAAGCGACCAACGCCCAATGGCTCCTCCGCGGGTGTTCTGAAAGCTGGCGACCACCTCCATCTGGGGCCGCTGCCGTGTGCCCTCGACCGGCAGTGCGTGCATGCCCACCAGTCGGTACTCGCCATCGTCACCACCCCGCTCGTCGATCCGCGCCGCCAGTTGGTACAGGGCGTTGGCGTGGGTGAGCACGTAGTTGATCGATCGAAGCTCGTTGCCGATGCCGTTGTTGGCCAGCAGGGGGCGGTAGGCTCGAAACAGTCGGTCGTGGTCGTCTCCGCAGTGGCTGGTGATCGCGGTGGTGATGTCGAACGCGGACGCCATCACCAACCCCACCCGCGGCACACCGTGCAGCGCACCGTCCAGCTCGGTGGCGAATCCTACCCACGTCCCGACGATCAGGCTCTCGAGGCTCGCGCACCGCGGTGTCGAGGGGAACGAGACCTCGAGCAGCTCGAGGATCTGCTCGTCGGACTTGGGCGCGACCACGCACTGGACCACCCCGTACACATCACGCAGTGGCCACACCAGCTCGCGTGCCAGGTAAAAAGACGGCGGGAGCTGACCATCGGCCTGGCGCCCGAACGTGCGCTGCAGCAGCTGCTGGTGCTCGTCGGGCCCCTTGGCGGTCGGCGGCACGTCACCGACCAGGCTCCATAGCTCGTGCCAGGCGCCCGGGTCGACGAACTGGGGCTGCAGTCGTCCAACCGTCAGCGTGTCGATCGCCGTCGGGGGCTCGACTGAAGCCGAGGTCGGTGGCGTGGCGCCGCTGGGAGCCGGAGGTCCGCCCACGTGGGGATATTTCATCGCGATCGGCATGGGGCTGGTCTCAGACCGCGAACAGAGCCTTGCTCTGGAACGCGAACAGGTTGGTCACGTCGATCTGCGCCCGGAACGTCTGCGTTTGCCCCGATGCGTTGGCGTACTGAAAGTCCACGTCCATCAACGAGCGGCCGGCCTCGGTGCTCTGCGCTTGGGTCGATACCTCACTGAGCCAAAACTGCCCCGCCGTCATCTGGGCCAAGGCCACCGTCTTGGCGTAGATCGACGTGGTGCGCAGGGCCACGTAGTTCTTGGCCCGCTGGGTGTCATCCAGCCCTGGCTCGCGCCACACGCCCAGCAGCGTCCACAGCCGCCGGGCGGCTCGCTCGAGGTCGGCCGTCGTCGCGCCTGGGTCCAGGTGGACGTCGGCGATCAGTCGCTGGAGCAGGGCATCTTGGGTGAAGTAGCTCAGCTCGGTCACGGAGACCTGCGGCAACGTCAGCCCGTTGCATCGCTCCGGCCCCGCGTCGACTCCCAGCGTGCCCGTGACGGCCAGCTCCGGGTTGGGCGACAGCTCGGGGCTCAGCGCCGCAATGAGGTCGGTGAGCTCCGCTTCCGAGCGCGGCGCCAGGATGACCGTGGGGCGCTGGGCCACCTCGAGGACCCAGCAGATGCGACGAGCCAGGTAGCGGCGCTTTGTCAGCACCGCAAAGAAGTCGTCCGTGGGCACCCGGAGCTCGCGAGCCTGGGTCTCGAACTCGCGCTGGTCGCCCTCATTCGCGAAGCGAGGCGAGAGCTGTCCGGTGGAGAACACGAAGCCGAGTCCGGGGCCTGGGGCACAGCCACAGTCCTGGGGAATGATCGAGCCTTGGGCGGGCATCACCGTCGACGCCGCGGCGAGAGGCGGCGCCGTCGGCTCGGGGCGAGGAATGGGGTCGAGGTGATCGTGCATCGGTGACCTCCGAACAGTGCTGGTGACGCGAGGATGCTGGCGAGCGAGCCAGCGCTGGCTCCGTGCCAGGTTCAACGTGGGGGGAATATCGCCGTCGCGAGGAACATCCGGCAGCAGGAGTGCATCGCGGATCTCCGCTGCGCTCGCCTCGGGGACCAACGACCACAGCAGGGCGGCGCCCGCGGTGACCCACGGCGCTGCTGCACTCGTGCCGCTCATCTGCGTGTGGCCCCCGCCGGGCGCGAGCCCGTCGATGCGATACCCCGGCGCCAGCAGTCCGCCCCGAGCCACGGCGCCCCCGCGGTTGGACGTCGGCAGAACGCCGCCTTCGGCGTCCTCGGCCGCGACGGGGATCACCCAGCGGTCGCGGAACAGCGGGTTTGCGTCGCCGTGCCCATCGTTGCCCGCCGCCGCCACCACCACCACCCCCTCGCGCTCGGCTCGGTGATACGCACGGTGCAGCGGGGCCAGCGAGCCCGTCACGGGTCCATTGATCCCGAGGCTGAGGTTGATGAGCCGAACCTTGCGATCGAGCAAGTCGTGCAGCGCCTGGGCCAGGTGTGACGGCCTCACCACGGGGCAGCTGGACAAGTCGGAGGCTTCGCAGAAGATCGAGTAGGCCGTGACCTCCGACATCGGGCAAAGCCGCGCCAGCTGGCCTGCGATGAACGTCCCGTGGCGACACGCGGGGCTGTCGGGATTGCTGCAGGCGATCGCCGACGGGTGTGTTCCGCGAAGGCGCGCCTTCGTGAGGGCAGGGTGGGTCCCGTCGACCGGCCCGTCGACGAGGCCTATCGGGTGACCGCACCGGCCTGCCGCATGCTCGCGGAGCGTGGAGAGTCCGGTTCGTTGCCAGGGGGTCTTCGACATTGCCTCGGCCGAGACGAAGACGCCCGAGGCCCGAGGATTGTGAACTGGGATTCCCGAACGGGCGGTGCGTGGCCCTGCTGCGGCGCTTCAAGGCGGGAAGGAGGCGCCCGTGTCATGTAGCCAGATCGCATCGAGGCTCTCGACCGATATCCGCGGCGGACACTGGCAACCGGCTGTCAGCCGCAGCCGTGCGCGTGCGGTCCTGCATCGGGGTTCGTCCGCCAGCGTGTACACCCCGGCCGCCACCGCGAACACCGTGTCGTCCACCGCAAGCCACGTGTGGCCGCAGGCCTCGTCGCCGTCGGGAAACTCGGCGTCGACCCACGCCTGCGTCTTTGCGTTACAGACTGCGAATCGGACCCGGCCCAGCCGCCCCGTCTGCGCGAGGACCCCGGTGATCTTGATCGTGGCGGTGTGCTCCATGGCCGTTGCTGGAGCGAGCATAGTCAGCCCAAACCGCGTCGGTAGCCCCCCGTGCGAGGGGGCGTGGGGGTCCCTCGGTCACTCGTGACCCGTTTCGGCGTTCGACCCGGGGCGGGCCAAGCGGGTGGCGGCTGCGGTCAGGCGCAGACGCCAACGTCCTCGTAGCACGGTGGCGGCGCGCCCGACTCGAAGTACGGCAGGCAGTTGGTGCCCCCGCTGCACTGCGGCTGAGCGACGTCGCACAGCGCAACGCAGCAGCTTTGGCCGCCCGCACAGCTGGGCCCCGCGATGCAGACCAGTCCGGTGTCGCAGCTCGACGCCTCCATGCACGTCTCTCCCTCGCCCAAGGCCATCGTTCCCTGGGGTACCGGGGTACAGATGAACTGCGAACCCAGCGGGGCGCAGCGGTCCGTATCGCCGCAGCTGGGGCCTAGTGGGTCGCACTGTCCGTCGGAGAAGCACGTCGCCGGGCCCGTACCGTCCGCAGCCCCCGTGGCCTCGTCCATCATCGCGGGGCCGTCGGTGCTGTCGTCGGTGTCCAACAGGCAACCGGCCAGCGCCAGCCAGCAACACGCGATCGAACGAATGGAGCGAAGGGCGCCGTGCATGTCGCAGAGCATGCCACCCTCGATGGCCGGGTCCGAGCCGTGGGGGACGGGTCCACCGTCGATACGTGCGGAAGGTGGTGCTGGAGCTCCTCGGGGCCCCTCGATGATGCACCTCCCGGGGGCATCCGGCGTCGAGGGCAGGCGGCCGCGGGGGCTCGACGGGCGCACGTCCGCGAGGGGGAAACCGAGCGCCCCCCCGTACGTGTTGTGCCATCGGAAGGACCCGCTCGGTTCGAT
>JAHZJA010001355.1 GCA_022601155.1 Deltaproteobacteria bacterium
CCGCTCGCGCCGCGCTCGACTCTCTGGGAGCCCAAGACGGCGACCGGATGATCAGCTACCTGCCGCTGTCGCACATCGCCGAGCAGATCGTCTCGCTCCACGGGCCCGTGGTGCACGGCGCGTGCACCTCGTTCGCCGAGAGCATCGAGGCGCTGGGCGACAACCTCCGTGAAGTGCGGCCGACGATCTTCCTGGCCGTGCCGCGCGTGTGGGAGAAGATCCAGGCCAAGATGCAGGCCGCCGCCGCCAACAACAGCGGGCTGAAGAAGAAGATCGGCACCTGGGCCCGCGGGATCGGCATCAAGGGCGGCTATGCCATGCAGCAGGACAAGCCCCTGCCGCTGTTTTGGGGCGTGGCCGAGAAGCTGGTGTTCTCCAAGGTTCGCGACGCACTCGGCCTGGACCAGTGCCGCATCGCGGTGACCTCGGCGGCTCCGATCTCCAAGTCGACCCTCGAGTTCTTCCTGAGCCTGGGGGTCCCCATCATGGAGGTATACGGGATGTCGGAGTGCACCGGGCTCGCCACGGTCTCGGTGCCCACCGCCTACCGCACCGGGTGGGTCGGCAAGGTCATCCCGGGCGGCGAGTTCAAGATCGCCTCCGACGGCGAGATCTGCATGCGTGGCCGCCACGTGTTCAAGGGCTACTTCAAGAACGAAGCGGCCACCGAGGAGGCGCTCGACGACGAAGGCTGGCTGCACTCGGGCGACATCGGTGAGATCAAGGACGGCTACCTGCGCATCACCGACCGCAAGAAGGACCTCATCATCACCGCGGGCGGCGAGAACATCGCGCCGCAGGTGATCGAGGGCAAGCTCAAGAGCATCTCCGTGGTCAGCCAGGCGGTGGTGGTGGGCGACGCCCGCAAGCACCTGTCCGCGCTGTTGACCATCGACGACACCAAGCTCGCGGAGGCGCTGGGCGAGTCGGGCAGCAAGGCCAAGACGATGGCCGAGGCCTCCGACGACGACACCGTCCACCAGTGGCTGATGAAGCAGGTGGAAGAGGTCAACAAGGACCTCGCTCGGGTTCAGACGATCAAGAAGATCAAGATCCTCCCCGCCGATCTGAGCATCGAGGGTGGAGAGCTGACGCCGACGATGAAGGTCAAGCGCAAGATCGTCAACAGCAAGTACGCGGACGCGATCGAAGCGTTCTACGCCTGACGGTCTTCACCGACCCAAAGAGACCACACGAGGTCGGCTCCCCTGGGGTCGGCCTCGTCTGCGTTCGAACGTCCGCCGACTTGCCGATACCCGCGGCCTTGAGCTATGCCGAATGACGATGGCGAGCTCCACCGCCGAGACGTTGCGACAGCTCGCCTGGGTATTCTTGGCCGGGGGTCTGGGCGCAACGCTGCGGGTGGTGCTGGCGGGCGTCATCGACGAGCGATGGTCGTCGCGCCTGCCCTCCATCGGCACGCTGGGGGTCAACATGATCGGCTGCTTCGCCATCGGGGTGGCCGCGGCGGCGTTGCCCACGGGCACGATGCGAACCGCGATCGTCGGGGGGCTCCTGGGAGGATTCACCACGTACAGTGCGTTCGCCCTGCTGTCGCACGACCTACTCCGCGAGGGACGAGTGAGCACGCTGGCCCTGCAGATCGGGCTCCACATCGGGCTGGGCATCGTGCTCGCGGCGGCAGGTATCGCGGCGGGGCGAGCCTTGTTCGGGCCCCCCGCGTCGTGATGGCACCAGGCTTGTCGGGTCGAGCGTCGAACCTGGTGTCCGATCTGGGGCGGTACCCCTACGGCACGGTGGCGGGCCGCATCCTCGACGCCGCGCTCGATGCCGTGGAGCCCGAAGCCCGCACGCTCGAGGCGCTCCACCTCAGCCAGGGTCAGCTCGACGTCGGGGGGCAGGCGCTCCCGCTGCACGCCGATTGCCGGATCTGGCTCGTCGCGGTGGGCAAGGCCGCGGCCGCGATGGCGAGGGCCTGCTGCACTGCCCTGGGCTCGCGGCTCACCGCGGGGGTCGTGATCACCAAGCAACCGGTCCCGCCGTGGGTCGACGCCGATCCCCGGCTGCACGGGCTGCACGGTGCCCACCCCGTTCCAGACGCTCGCAGTGTGGCCGCCGGCCAGGCCGTGTTGGATCTGGTCGCACGAGCCGGACCTCACGACGTGGTGGTGGTGGCCCTGTCCGGGGGAGCGTCTTCGCTGATGGTGGCGCCGGCCCCCGGCATCGCAGGGACGCAGCTGTTCGACCTGGGCGCGGCGTTGGTGGGCAGCGGAGCGTCGATCGAGGAGATCAACCTCGTGCGCGCGTGCCTCGATGACATCAAGGCCGGAGGCCTGGCGCAGCGAGCCCAGCCCGCTTCGGTGGTCACGCTGGTGCTGTCGGATGTCGTCGGAGGACCCGTCGAGGTCGTCGGCTCGGGGCCGACCCTCGGTCGCCCCCCACTGCGGTCGCAGGCGCTCGCAATCCTCGCAGACCATGGGCTCGTCGTCCCTCCGGGTATCGCTCGGTTTCTTGCCGATCCACCCGCGCCCGAGGCTCGCGCCCCCGCGCCGCCGGGCCCTGCGATCGTGCTGGCCGACAACCAGACAGCGGTCGAGGCCGCACTGGTTCGCGCTCGGCAGCTGGGCTGGGCCGCGACCCGTGAACCCGAGCTGTGCGGCGAAGCGCAGACCCAGGGGCGAGCATGGGGCGAGCGACTGGCCGCAGCCAGGCCACAGCAGCCCACGGTCTTCATCGCCGGGGGCGAGACCACCGTCCGCGTGCGCGGTGGAGGCCGCGGCGGTCGCAACCAAACCCTGGCCCTGGCCGCGATGGAGGCACTGCACGAGTCGGCGGGGCGGATGCTGGTGACGCTGGCCACCGACGGCGAAGACGGGCCCACCGATGCCGCGGGCGCGGTGGTCACCGCTGACTCCCTCGGTCGCGCGCGAGCACGCGGACTGCAGCCCAGCCTCCATCTGCACGACGACGACGCCTATCCACTGTTCGATGCCCTCGACGATCTGCTACGGATCGGATCCACGGGGACCAACGTCTGTGATCTGGTCCTCGGCCTGGTTCGACCGTGAACGACATCCTCCCCCTGGTCCTGGTCACGCGTGCTCTGCCCGAGGGCTGGCTGGACGGCCTGCGCGGCCGCTGCCGCACAGTGGTGGGCGACGCCCAGACGCCCGGCTTCGATGCGCCATTGCTCGAGGCCTTGCCCGACGCCGAGGGCATCTTGTGCTTGCTGACCGAACGCATCGACGGCGCAGTGTTGGACCGCGCGCCACGGCTGCGCGTGGTCAGCACGATGGCCGTCGGCGTCGACAACATCGATCTCGACGCCTGCGCTGCGCGTGGGATCGTGGTCGGCCACACCCCCGGGGTCCTCACCGAAGCCACCGCCGATCTCACCATGGCGTTGCTGCTGGCCGTCGCCCGACGCCTGCCCGATGCCGCCGCCGATGCCCGCGCCGGCCGGTGGTCGACGTGGTCACCCACGGGATGGCTGGGCACCGATCTTCACGGCGCATCGCTGGGCATCGTGGGGTTGGGCAAGATCGGCACCGCCGTCGCACGACGTGCGCGCGCGTTCGGCATGCGACTGATGCATGCGAGCCCGGGGCCGAAGCCGGCCGTGGAGGCCGAGCTGGGCGTGGAGCGCGTGCCGCTGACCCAGCTGCTGGCCCAAAGCGATGTGGTCTCGCTTCATCTGCCGCTGTCTTCGGACACCCACCACCTCATCGATGCGCGTGCGCTCGCCACGATGAAGTCCACCGCCCTGCTCATCAACACCGCCCGGGGTGCAATCGTGGATCCCCAGGCTCTGGCGCACGCACTCCACACCGGGGCCATCGCAGGCGCGGGGATCGATGTGACCGAGCCCGAGCCGTTGCCCGCCGAGCATCCCTTGTATGGCTGCCCCAACCTGCTCGTACTGCCGCACATTGGCTCTGCGACACACGGCACCCGCCGCAGGATGGCTGCGGTTGCTGTCGACAACCTGTTGGCGGGTCTCGTGGGTAGTCCTCTTCCCCACCCGGTGCTGCCGCCACGAGCACCATTGTGATCGATGGACTCGCGCTCAGCGCCAGCGGCGTGGCACGAGCCCCGCGCTGACTCTACACTGAGGGCATGCAAGGCATTCGGCTGAGCATCGGGCTGGTCATCGGGGTCGCCGCGGGTGTGACCGCGGGCTGCCTGCTCCAGCTCGATGAAGGGCCCGCCTGCGGAGACAACTACTTCGATCGCGCGCACGAGGAGTGCGACGCGTCGGAGGAGGGTTCGGTCGTCGATGGACTGTGCGCCGACGGCATCCCCTCGTGCGATCCCACGACGTGCATGCTCGGCTGCTGCGGCGACGGCCGCCTGCAGAACGACGAAGAGTGCGACGGCAACTCGGTTCGGACGCCGCCCAACTGCGGGGATTGGACCTGTGAGACGTGCCAGGTGGTGTGCCCCGACTGCGGCAACAGCCGAATCGACGCGAACGAGGAGTGCGACCCCGGTCTCGAGAACCTCGCCGATAGCCCCCGGGACTGCAGCGAGATCGAGGTCCCGGGCCTGGGCGGAGTCCGGTACCTCCCTGGCGGCAATCCACACTGCGACCCGGACGACTGCACGTGGAATCTCGATTCGTGCAGCCTGTGCGGTGATGGGATCCAAGATCCACCCATCATCAACCCCGTGGGCGGCATCGTCGTCCGGATCGGTGAGCAGTGCGACGGCGATGACTTCCACCTCGACGATCTCACCAGCGCCTGCGCGTCCAAGTGCCAGACGGGGCTGCTGTGCGATGCAACCTGTGGAAGCAGCTGCAACATCCAGGTATCGCAAGACGCCGAGTGCTGCATCCCCGACGGCGTCACCCGACAAAATGACGGCGTCACCCGCTGCTGCTGCCAGCTGGCGCAGTTCAACGACGGGATCCCGTGCCAGCCCCAGGTGTTCGAGCCTCCGGGCGGGGGCGGTGAGCCAGCCACGATCTCGTGCCCAGCCTCGCACTCGACCGAGGGTCTCGAGCCCCCATCGCCGCCATCCGCGCCGTAGCCGACCGATTCAATTGCCACCGCGGCGATCGTTTGCATCCGCGACGGCACTACCCGTTCACCGCAATCGGACCGCGCAGTGATCGGCACGGCTCCAACCTGGTCTACCGACTCATGTACATACTCGATTCTTGGTTTCGCCCCTTCGTTCTGAGCACCCTGGTCACGCTGCCGATCGCCGCCTGTGGTGACGACGCCGTCCCCATGGACAGCACCGGCTCGGCAAGCAGCTCGTCCTCGTCCTCGGGCTCGTCCACCGCCAGCCCTCCGTCTACGGGCGCCGTCGATTCCACGACCGGGGCTCCGAGCACGGGCGGGTCGACCACCGCGCCCAACGACACGACCAGCGGCGACACCACCACCGCCTCGGACACCACCGCAACCGACTCCGATTCCACGGGCAACGACACCGATTCAGCTGCGTGCGAGCCCCTCCCTGCCCAGGGCGACAGCTGCGTCGTCGATGCCGACTGCCAGGTCGCGGGGGACTGCTGCGGCTGCGTGGCATTCAACCCTACCCAGGGCGGCCCGGGCAATTGTGGAGGCGGCTGCGGGCAAACCGTCTGCGAGCAGCTCGGGGTGGACACCGCCGTCTGCGATGACGGGGTCTGCCGCGTGCAGGGCCTCAGCTGCGATCAGACGGCAGTCACCTGCAACTCCCCCACCCCCGACTGCCCCGACGGCGAGCTTCCGCAGGTGCAAGATGGCTGCTTCACGGGCTCATGTTTGCCCGTCGAGCACTGTGACTGGGTACCCGACTGCGCCGCCTGCCCCCAGGACGAAGTCTGCGTGATCACCCAGACCGACGACTGCGATCAGCACGCGTGCACGCCTCCCATCCCCAAATGTGGACCGCAGCCCACCTGCAACTGCCTGGGCTCGGTCGTCTGCGCCCCGCCCTTTACCAACTGTGCGGTGGCGGACGGCGCGATCATCTGTTCGTGAGCCGTCAAATCCAATCGATTCCAGATGCTTAGCCGGCCCGGCCGCGACGGCGCTTCGCGCGGAGCTGCGGCCCCAACCACGCGTGGCCGTGCGGTGTAAGGCAGCCCGCGCCGCCACGTTGTGCGGCTGCCTTGGCCTTCGTCTCCCACGGGTGCATGCTCATCACGATGGTTCCCACGTGGTTGGTCGCGCTCGCGCCACTGGGCATGGCCCCGGTCTCGACCGAGGCGGCCGCACAGCCTCCCGCCGCCGAAGCACTGACGGAGGCGCCGACCATCCAGCGCCCGACGGCGCAGCCTGTCGTCGAAGCGAGCCCACCGCCGGCCACGGAGGCCCCGCAACCGACGCCCGAACCCGCTCCGGCGGCGGTGACCACGGAGCCCGCGGCTGCCCCCGCCCCACAGGCGGCCTCCGCTGACGCCAGTCCGACCACGGTCGCCAGCCCCGCGGCCACGGCAGCGTCGTCTACCGGGGAACCGACGGCGACCGAGTCCACCGATCCAGCCAGTGACGCCGCTGCCGAGACGGTCGACGCCGACGACGCCAAAGCCAAAGCTCCGCGCCAGTATCCGCGGTTGGTGATCGCCGGAGGCCCGATGATCGGACCGCACGCGATCGGCAACGAAGAGTGTGATAGCAGCCTGGCCCGCTGTGAGACCCGCGGCTCGTTCTTTGGCTTCGGTGGCCAGCTCGAGGTCCGCGCCCGCATCTGGAAGGTCCTGTACGTCGACGTCCGCGGTGTGCTCGTCCGCAACGTGTCCCGCCACGAGCGCATCTACAACGGCCTCGGCGGAGGTGCGCTCGGCCTGGGCGCCTACGGCCGCCGAGCGTTTGCCCGCGCCGAGTACGTCTACATCAACGCCTTCGGGGACAACCGGTTCGAGCCGCCGTTCTACGACGGCAAAGTCGCGACCGACCAGTGGGGCAACCACGCGGGCATGCTCGCGGCGGGCTTCCGTCAGCCCTTGCCCAAGAACCTGTCGGCCGAGCTTTGGGGCGGCGTGCTGTTCGGCCCCAGCTCCACGCGATCAATCCCGCAAGAAGAACCCGACGAGCGCGTGCTGACCACGTTCATGGTCGGGCTCAACCTTGCTTGGGACGCGTGGCGGTAGGGCCTGGCTCGCCAACGTCGCGAGGCTGCGATTACCCGGCGATGGGCTCCGACGCGCCCGGCAAATGTGACCTCCGGTCGAGCCGACGCCGCCAGTACCCCAGTGGCTTCGATACCCGCATCGGGGACGGGTAGATTCGGCGACACGGCCCGCGAAAGACCGGCCACGGCGCACGAGGCCCCTGCGCCGTAGTGTAGACGACGACACGGCAGGAGATCGGCCCGGGTCGTAGACCGACGGACATTCGATTGTGGCCCAGGACCGAGCGTACGCCGTTGCTCGCGCGAACGCGCCGCCCTACAAACGTGCGCCCCGCATGGACCTGAGCCACCTCAATCCCAGTCAGCGCTCGGCGGTCGAGCACGTCGACGGCCCGCTCTTGGTGCTCGCGGGCGCGGGCTCGGGCAAGACCCGAGTCATCACCCATCGCGTCGTCCGCCTGCTCGAGCTGGGCATCGTTCCCGAGCGCATCGTCGCGCTGTCGTTCACCAACAAGGCCGCCGGAGAGATGCGCGAGCGCCTCAGCGGCATGGTCGGTGCCTCGACCGCCAGCGCGCTGACGATGGGCACGTTCCACAGCCTCGGCGCGTGGATGATGCGCGAGGATCCAACCACGTTCGGGCTGCCTGGCGCGAGATTTTCGATCCTCGATCAGGGGGATGTCTACGGCATCGTGCGAAGCCTGCTGCGCGAGCACGGCCACCACGCCACCGGTGGTGACCGTCGCTTCGACCTGGGCGCCGTGGTGCAGCGGATCAGCCTGTGGAAGAACGACTTCGTCCAGGCCGACGACCTCGAGTCGCTCATCGTCGACGAGTACGATGTGGTTGCAGCCTCGATCTACGAGCCCTATGAGGAGCGGCTGCAAGCCCTGGGCGGAGTCGACTTCGACGACCTGGTGTGCCGCATCGCCCACGTGCTGCGGCACGACGAGGCGGCGCGTGACCGCTGGCAGGGGCGGTTCGACTACCTGATGGTCGACGAGTATCAGGACACCAACGGCGCCCAGCTGGCGTTGCTGCGTGGTCTGACCCGGCCTCCCCACAACCTCGCGGTCGTCGGCGACGACGACCAGGCGATCTACGGGTGGCGCGGCGCCAAGGTGGAGAACATCCTCAACTTCGACCATCACTTCCCCGGCGCCCACGTCATCAAGCTCCAGGAGAACTACCGCTCGCGCGCCCCCATCTTGCGCACCGCCAACTCGGTGGTGCAGCACAACGACAACCGGCACGACAAGGAGCTGGTCGTCACCCGGGGCGAAGGCGAGCCAGTCCACGTCGTCGTGGCGGCCGACGGGGCGTTCGAGGCCAGCTGGGTCGGCAGCAAGATCCGCCGCATGGTCGTCGACGACCGCATTGCGGCCAACGAGGTCGCGGTGCTGTACCGCTCGGCGCTGCAAGCCAAGCTCATCGAGGAAGAGCTCCAGCAGCACGGCGTGCCCTATCGCGTGCTCGGGGGGCAGTCGATGTACGACAAGAAAGAGGTGAAGGACGCCCAGGCCTACCTCAAGGTGCTCGTGATGCCACGCGACGAGCTCGCCTTGCGGCGCGCCCTCGAGACCCCCCCGCGTGGCATCGGCAACCGGAGCCTGCAGCGCATGACGGCGTGGTGTCGGGCCAACAACAGCCCGCTCATCGAGGCGGTACACAAGGCCCGCGAGGTCCCCGATCTTCCGTCCCGCGCGACCGAGGCCCTGGGCCGCTTCTCGTCGCTCGTCCGCCGCCATCAAGCCCGAACGCGCGAGGCAGGGGTCAGCGCCGCCCTGTCCGAGATGCTTGGCGCGGTGCAGCTGCAGGAGCACGTCCGCAAGGAGCAGGGCTCCGATGCCGCCGCCGACAACCGCTGGAAGGGGGTCAAGTGGCTGATGGGGAGCATCGATCGCTACGAGCAGCGCATGCGAGGCAAGGGCAAGGCCCCTCGCTGGGCCGAGTACCTGGGCACCGTCGCCCTCGACAACAACCAGGACAACGACGACGACAAGGCCAAGCTGGCCATCGACGGCAAGGTCACCCTCGCCACCCTGCACAGCTCCAAGGGTCTCGAGTGGGACCAGGTCTTCATCCTGGGCCTGGAAGAGGGCACGATGCCGCACCGCCGCGTGGCCTCGCCGCGGGCCAGCGACGCCATCGCGGGCGATCTCGAAGAAGAGCGGCGGCTGTTCTACGTGGGCATCACCCGCGCCCGTGAGCGCCTGTGGCTCACCCGAAGCGCCGGTCGCATCGATCGCGGTCGCGAGATCGCCAAGGTACCCAGTCGCTTCCTCGAAGAGCTCCCCGACGACGGCAGCGTGAAGATCTACGAGATCGAAAAAGAAGAAGAGATGACGAGCAACGCCATGGATGACATGGCGAGCGCGTTCTTGGCCCAGATCCGCCCCCCGGAGTGATGACCCCCTGACGCAAGGAGGCCGCCCCCGCCAGTGGCGGACGCGGCCCCGAGCGACGCGCGAGCGCGAAGGCTCAGACGCACATGCCGGGCACGAGCGAGAGCATCGTGCCGTCCAGGGCGATGCCCGGAAGCTGGCAGGTCCCGCCCATACAGTCCTCGTCTTCGTTGCACGGCGAGCAGACCGCGATCACGGGGATGCCCTCGAGAGAAGCGGGGGCGCAGTTGCCCGACATGCACTCCTCGCCGGTCCCGGTGAGGATGCAGCCATCGTTGTCGGGGATGCTCATCGCGTCGACGCAGCTGAAGCTGCCCGCGATGTTGGCGATGTCGTACGACGGGGCGCAGAACTGGCCCATCATGCAATCGGTGTCGACCTCGCACTCACTGCACGTGGCCGCCTCGATGATTCCCGGCACCTCGATGAGCGTGGGGCAGAACAGCCCCTCCGCGCAGGCGTCGGCCGTCTGACAGCCCTCGCCCTGCTCACCGGTCGCACTGCACACCGCGGGCATGCCCGTCAGCGGGTTGCCGAAGTTGCACCCGAAACCAGTCGTCTCGGCGCAATCGGTGTCCTCGTTGCACTCGGAGCACACGCCGCCCAGCGGACCGACGACGAAGCACTCCTCGGAGATGCAGCCCGAATCGTCGGTACACATCTCGCCGTTTTCAGCGGGCTCGGTGCCACCGTCCGTGGTCGGATCGGGCGTCCCGGACTCGCTCGAGCTCGCGGTGTCGCCCATGCTGGTCATGCCCGGACCATTGGTCGACCCGCCCGTCGAGCCCTCTCCGGACCCACCGGTGTCGTCACTCGGGCAGCCCGAGACCACACCGAGGCAAAGAGCCAACGCACCACCCATGAAAAGCTGAAGCTTGTTGTTCACGTTCAAAGAACTCCCTGTCGACCGCATCTCATGCGGCGAGGCGCGGCCCCTGGGCCGCGCGGGCATCGTCGCGCCTAGCCCCGCGGCAAGTCCAGCGCCTTTTCGCCGGTTGGCTCCGGGTCTGGGCCCCATGACCAACCCCGGACCCCACATTCCTGGCGGATGACCGCGCGCGCCCGACGCTAGAGCGTTCGTCGGCTCCAGTTCACACCCCGTGTCGAGCCTGGGCAGCCTCGTGGCGCACGACGGGGCCGAGACTCCGGGGGACCCGCTCGGCACGCCCAACAACGACACCACGCGAGGGCCGACCGTGGTTTTTCAGACCAACAGCGGCGCCGACGGGTGCGGCAGCACCCTCGCACGCGACCGGGCTCACGTCGTCGGCGGACGGCCGCCAATACTCACGATTGCATCGTCACCGTCGCGTACGACCGCAAACGATTCGAGCGCCGCCCCGACGCACGGACCCCGATCGCAGACGCCCGTGCGCGGCTCATAGCAAGCGCCGTGGGTGCGGCAGTAGATCCGGGACAGCTTGCTCGACCAAAACTGGCCCGTGCCCATGTCCAGGTCGAACGAGACGTGCGCGCAGCGATTGCGATACGCGACCAGCGTCAGCGCGGTCTCGTCGCGCAGCGCCATCACGAAGCCGCGGCCCTCGTAGTCGCCGTCTTCGAACACGAACGTGCGGGCTTGGCCGTGCTCGAGGGTCGCAACCCCCGGCACCCGTACCTCTTGCGGCACCACTGCAGCCGTCATCGCTACCGAGCCGCGTGACGCCGGCTGAGGTCCTTGGCCAGGTTCTTTTGGTGGGCCTCCAGCGTGCCGCCGCCGATCTCGATGAGCTTGGCGTCCCGCCACAACCGCTCGACCGGGAACTCGCGGCAGTAACCCGCGCCCCCCATCACCTGCATCGCCCAGTCCGCGACCTGCTTGCCCACCGGAGCCGCAAACAACTTGGCCGCATCGCTTCCCACCCGGTTGCGAATCCCCGGACCGATGTCACCCGCGACGTTGTAGACCAAGCACTTGGCGGCTTCGGTCTGCGCGTAGGCGTCGGCGATGTAGCGCTGGATCTGTCCGAAGTTCGAGATGGGCTGGCCAAACGCCTTCCGCTCGCTGCCGTAGCTGACCATGATGTCGATGCAGCGGTCGGCAATGCCCACGCTCATCGCGGCCAGGGCCAAGCGCTCGATCTCCAGATTGCGCATCATGTGCGTGATGCCGTCGCCCTCGGCGCCCAGCAGGTTGGAGACCGGGATGCGACAGTCCTCGAAGATCAGCTCCGCCATCGTCGAGCCGCGCATGCCGAGCTTGTCGATGTGACGGCTGGTGGAAAACCCCGGGCAGTCACGGTCGACCACGAACGCGGTCACCCGCCCCTCGACCTTCGCGTAGACGAGGAAACAAAATCCCTCGCAGGCGTTGGTGATGTAGGTCTTGGCGCCGTTGA
>JAHZJA010001356.1 GCA_022601155.1 Deltaproteobacteria bacterium
CACCTTCTTCTTCGCCACCTTCTTCTTCGCCACCTTCTTCTTCGCCACCTTCTTCTTCGCCACCTTCTTCGCCACCACCGCACTCGCCGCCGTACAGATAGTCCAGGGCGATCTCGTCACCATCGCTCCAATTGCCATCGCTGCCATCGTTGTAGCAGGAGTTCATGACCGAGCCGCCGTATACGGCGTCCTCGGGAGTCCCGGGAATATGGTTGGCGCCGACACCTGCCTGGCCCTCGTCTCCACCGGATCCGCAGCTGATCGAGCGATTGTAGTAGTCGGTGTGGCGTAGGCCGATGCAGTGGCCGATTTCGTGCACGATGACATGCTTGGCAACGGGACGTTCAAGAATGGAGGTACCGACATAAAACTCTCCATAAGGCAAACCTCCGGATGGAAATCCAGCCTGACCGCCGGTCCCATCCATCTCCTTGGCCACGATGGTCGCGTGACAGTCGGATCCGAGGTCACGAGTCATTGAAAAGCACAGAGACTCGCCGTTGAACTCATCGAGCGCATCATCGAGCGCATCGCTCAAGACTCCGTCGTAGGCTGATCCGTCGATGCAGATCGTCCTGACCGAGTCATCCACCAAATTGGTGGTGCTATATTGACGCTCGCCGTCATTACCGGGGAGGCTCGGGCCGCTCGGGCCTCCCACCATCTCCTCAGATGCGCGCAAACTGACCACGGCATCATTGCCCACGAAGACCTGCTCTCCGTGGACATTGATCTCAGATTCCGGGTATCCGGCCCGCCGCAGATTTTGGACGATCGTCTCCGTCTCTGATTCTCCTGTAGGCCGCCCGCCCGAAGGGACGACCTCGCAGGCGAAGACCAACGTCATCGCAGCGGCACCACCCAACACCCCCCCCCATAGGAGTGGGATCTTGCTCTGTGGTGCGTCGTCCCGGGTACGGGGGTCGTGGATCTGTTTTTTCGACATCACTTCTGCTCCTGTTCGCGAGGTCGGCCTCGAGGTCGGCGGCCGACGGAAGTGGCGCGACCCCGTCGACCAGGCCGTGGCTTCATCCACCGCCTCCTACGACGACGACGGAATGGGCCCCTGTGGAAGGGGAGTTCGTCTATTCGTCTGGGAGGGTCACCGGAGCCGAGCTCGCGCGCCGCGAAGGCGCAATGGGCCTTCGCACGGATGACGAGGCCGTGTTGCCAGTGTCATCCGACTGAGCGGGATTGTGTTCATGGCGTTCCCCGGTTCTCCGTGAGGACACGACCATTTGTCGTGACTTGCGAGCGCGGAGATTGAGCGGTCCGTCGCCTCGGAGATACCCCATGGTGGCGAGTGTATTCGGGCCAGACGCCTGATACGGGCACCGCTCGTCGTGATATCCGATGGATTCGGCGAGGATCGGCAGCAACGAGCTCATGGTCCTACGCGCCCGGGACACGGACCTATCACGCGACGGCAAGCTCGCTCTCCAATCGAGCAACATCTACGGGCGGGCGAGCTGACGGCCGAGCGCCTGACCCGGCGCGGCCGCGGCCTCCCCCTGGAGGTAGGACGCCGCCCAGTCCGAGCGGACGGCGTATGTCGCCATCATCACCGCCAGTAACCCCGAGGCTCCGCCTATCCTCCGGTGGGATCGGCCCGACCGACGCAACCCCGCCAGCTTGTATGTGGACACCGAGGGCTCCCCGCCCGATGGAACCTCGGGGCTCACCGCTGGCATCCCGTCACCACGGTCACGCTACGCCCGTCGCTATGGTTCGGCGCCAAGCCCTACAACCAAGGCCACGCGGCCACCATCGAGCACCAGTTCGAAGCGAGCGCCTGCGGCATCTCGCTCCAAGAGGGCATCAGCTGGGGGCGCACGTTCCCACCATGCATGGGCACCCCGCCCCGCGAACACGTGCGACGACGAATGCCTCAGTCGGGAAGGATCCCCGCAGCGGTCTGCTCGAGCAACACCACAGCGCTCCGGATTGCCACACCGCCGACGATGGTCGGGTGCCCGAGCGATGACGGCAGACCCCCCGACCGCCGCACGTCCGGCACCACCGCAGGCTAGACCGACGACCGTACTGGGGGCCACGACCGGTGCCGCGCCAACCATCGGCAGGATGCGCTGCGTCCGGGAACGAGGAACGCTCGTCCCCCTCACGGAACCACCGTAGCTGCTGTCGAAGCAGGCACGGGCCCGCTCCACGACAGGGCTGGCCGGACGCGGCCCCACACCATCGTGCCCATTGCGGCGCCCCCGTGTTGTGAGGCGCCGAAGCGGCACGCTACCGTGTCGCGTGCCCGCACCTTGGACGACGACGTGGACGAGCGTGGCTGCGCTCGTCGTGGCGGCCTGCCAATCGAGTCCTTCGAACACGACGGACTCTGGAGCCGCGCCGGCCCCCGCTGCGCCGGCCTCGTACTCATGCCGTCCCCGAAGGCAGGGGGAAGCATGCTGCGCCGAGCGGCTCGGCTTCGACCCTCTCGAGGTGGGCAAGGCCTGTGGCTTCGAGACGTTCCTCGGCGAGTCGGAGACCGTCAACTGCGAGCTGCACTACGCGGCGAAGGGCTCGGCGCCCGATGTAGTCGTGGGTCTGCGAGAGTATCGAAGCCACGACCTCGAGCAGGCATGGGCGCTGCATCGACGAAGCTTCCCGGCCGAGGTGACCGGCGAGACTTCGGGGTCGCAGGACGGAGTTCCGGGGAGCCGGTGGTCCTCCTACGAGGGGCAGCGCTGGGTGTTCCTGCCCGGCTGGGGCCACGCACGCCGTGTGAGCTGGGCGGAGTCCGACTGCACCGCTGCGCAGATTGAGCCGGTTCTGAAGGCGGCGGTCGAGGCCCGCGAGGCTCCGCCCTCTCCCACTCCACGCTGGTCCACGTCGG
>JAHZJA010001357.1 GCA_022601155.1 Deltaproteobacteria bacterium
GTGACGTGTGGGCTCGCAGGGCGCGGATCTTGGCGGCGCGCGGCACCTCGAAGGCATCTGCTGCGCTCGCGTGGGCCAGCGGCGCCATGACCCGATGCTCGGCGCATGCCCACGCGGGGCCCAGCTGCGGCGCGAATCGTTCGTCCGCCGCGGCGTGGAAGGCCACCGCCAGCACCACCCCGAGACCGAGATGGTGTCCATGCAAGGAGAAGTTGGGGTCGACCTCGGGGCCGAGCCCGAGCAGCCGCCGCGGTCGGGCGCGACGGATCTCCGCGACGACATCGGCGAGGGCCACGTCGAGTCCCCAGGTCCGCAGAGCATCGGCCGCGGTGACGGGCGCGGTGCGAGAGCCGTCGCGGTACTTGCCGAAGTCGGACCACGCCAGACAACGCACGCCATCGAGCCCCAGCGCGTGCGAGGCGAGCCACAGCTCATGCGCACGACGGCGCCCGAGATCGCTGCCGCCCCGGCCGCCCGCACCATCGGTCGCCACCACCAGCTTCACCCGTTGCCCGGCCGCAACCAGGCCGGCCAGGGTTCCTCCCGCGTAGACGGACTCATCGTCGGGGTGGGGCATCACCGCCAAGACGTCACAACCGGAGTCCTTGCTCGTCGACGACGGGGATGCTGATGGCCAGGGCAGGCGCCAGATGTCGATCTCACCCGTGGTCAGCTGTCGGTGGAGGGCGTCGAGCAGCGGATCGATGGATGATGGACCCTGCGAAGGTCGTGGACCTCGCCATCGGCCGCGAGCGGCGAGGCGATGAATCTGCTCCCGATCGACGCAGGCAGACCGGTCGAGCTCCAGCCCACCGAGCGGTAGCGGCACCACGGCCCGAGCGTCGGCGAGGACGAGCACCTCGGTCGAGCTCGTGTCTCCGCTCGAGCGTTCGTGCTCTCGCAGCATGAGCCCGTGCGCTGCGATCGAGCCGAGCAGCGAGCGTGCGGCGGGGCCGGGTACGGCCAGCACCGCGAGCCCGCCGGGCGCGAGGGCGGCGGCCACAGCGGTGACCACCACGTCCATCGAGATCGCGGGGCTCGTGGTGAGCAGCACGAGATCGGCATCACCCGCCCGGTGAGTGGGCAGCCCACTGGTGTCGGCGGGCAGGCGCGCATGCTCGCGTCGATCAGGGTTACCCCCGGTCGGGGTCCGGGTCACCCGCGATCGCACCGCGAGATAGGGCTCGATCGCTGCATCGTCGAGGTCGCCCCCCACCAGCACCCGAAGATCGCTCCGCGGTGGCTGATGGTGCAGGGCAAGAGCCTTCATGGTCCGACATTGCGCCGCCGGGCTCGGCCCGCAACCGCTCGCATTGGACGTGGCCCGGGCTGCCGTGATCATCGTCAGCTACCCTGAACGCCCTGGACACGGGTGCACGTTACGTCCCGGTCTGCGGCGGTCCGGCGGCACCCAGGAGGCTCGAACTCCGACGGTGGTGCACCCCGATTGTCCCCAGGACTCGCTGTACCCGTCGTGACAGCGGGGCTCGGCCGGGGGCGGCACTCACCCGCAGCCGTGTTTCATCGAATCGTGGCCGGTGACGCGAGAGTTCGCACCCTTGGCCGGCGACTCAGACCACGACGGACACGAGCCATTGTCCCCGCGTCGGTCGGTGCCCGCGCGAGACCACTGGTGGACTGCCGACCCTCCCCGGTGTCCACACCACCCCACGGTGGTTGTTTGCGGGCGACCAGGCCGAAACTACGAGCCCCGCGCAGTGCCGGTTCAGCGCGCGCAGCGAACTGCGACCCTTCGCTTCGCGTGCGCCTCGGTAGGTCGCCTCCCCGGCGTCATTCTATTCAGTCCGCCAGCTTCGAATCCTGGCGCGTAGCGCGGCGGCCGGTTGCCGATCCGGCCTGGCCCCGCCTCCGACTCCAATGGCGCCCGCCGCTCCTCGACGCTGGAGCGCCCGGCGATCCTGCGAGCTGCCCTCGGGGCCACCCCTACACCAGGCTGGCGACCGGGAGCCTCGGTCTCGATCACCGCACGCAATCCGACTTCCGGGGCGAACAGAGATCGATCGAGTCGGTGACTAACTGGCGAGTCCACGCCACCCCTCACGCCGGACGTATTCGCCTTCTCCTGCGTCGACCCGTTCCCCCCAGCGGTCGACACCGAAGATCCGGCGGCCGGCCTGTCGGTGGCGCGCGACCCCACAAACTCGAAGGTGAGGGAAGACGATGAACGAAACGTGTATCGAATCCACGACGAGCCTGCGGACCACGACATCGACGATGCGCCTGCTGGCGCTGGGTATGCTCCTGGGAGGCTCGAACCTCGCGTGTGACACCGACCGCGGAGCTGACCCACTGGATCGCCTCGATTCTCCGCTCGAAGAGGGCTGTTTCATCGAGTTGCCCGAGGACGACGAGGTCGCACTGTGGTTCAGCTCTGGGGTCGTCAAAGACGGCGAGATCGACGTGAATGGACCACACTGGGCCCTCAAGGAAGGCGCCCCCAGCGGGGTCGACTTCTCGCGGTGGGCGGTCGTCGGAAGGGGCACGTACCCTGAGCTGTGGTTCCTCAACGGCGCCGGCGACAGGGTCTTCAAGTTCTCGACCGGTGATGGCGTCGCCTTCCGGTTCTCGGGTGAGCAGTACACGATCGGCGCGAACGTCGATCCGGTGGCCGAGCCTCAGAACGTCGACGACTGGTCGGATCGGTCGAGCTTTGCCATGGCGCACAGCTCCATGGGGTACTCGCTGTACTTCCTGGACTCCAACAAGACGGAGCTGTACCAGTACTTGCTCCTCGACGACGGCAACTTCCAGTCCGGGGGTGACCTCAACACACCAGGGAAGAGCGCGATGACGCCGATCGGCCTGTTCGGCTCGGACTCGTCCATCGACGGCCGTCAATCGACCACGATCGCCGGCAACTTCGGGGTCAGCCAGCACGACGGAACGTGGAGCGTCTTCAGCGGAATCAGCGGGGGCTTCGGCGTGCAGCGATACACGTTCGAGCCCATCTTCCGAGAAGAGGAGCGATGCTTGGCCGTCATCGGCTGCATACTCTTGGACATCAACTACTCAGGGTACTTCAAGGACGACGGCGTCCGGGTTCCGATCGAGGAGTTTGAGTTCGAACTCTATGGCAACGAGTATCCGACGGCGGGAACGAGCCTGGCCGCGGCTTGGGTCGGGGGCAAACAACACGTGTACTGGCAGGGCCAAACGTTCAACTTCGACTTCGACGACCCGTTCGGCGACGACGGCTTCCCGTACCCATCTCCGCTGTAGGCTTCATCCCATTTCCTCGAACGGTCGTATTCTCTCGACCGGGACGAACATCCGCGATCGTGGTCGCGGGCACGCTCACAATCGAAGCCTCGCCGCCAAGGAGCACAGCCCCGTCGCGACGAGTGTGATCGGGGGCTTTGCTCACCCGCGAATCCACGATGAAGGCGCGAGCCTGGTGTTCGCCGCCGGACTAGGAGCAGTCCGCCGGGAGCTCGACCACTGCGGGCCCAACGACGATCAAGCCACACTCCGCTGTGGCTTCTTCGTCGGTGTACCCCGTTCCTGCCGCTTGTTCCTCCTCGTCGGGGCAATAGCAAAGCTCACCGGTCAATTCGCCCTGCGTCCCTTCGGGGTTCCACAGCAACTGCGACCAGACGAGGTGCCATTCGTTGCATGCGCACTCGAAGTGCTCCTCGCGCGGAACCACGAACGCCCGCTGGTACCAGTCGTCGAAACCACAGCGCTGGTGCTCACGGCCGACGACCTGAACGTAGGTGTCCCCCTCGGCGCACCCCAGGGCCGGCAGGTCCGGCAACTCCCCAGCGAACTCCTCCTCGTGGCGTGACGAGACCGGCGAGTCGTCGCGCTCGTTCACGGAGCACCCCGTCGAGACAGCGAGGACCACAACGCATCGAATCAGTGCATGCATATGCGCGCAACATTGCAACCGACGTGCCGGCAGCCAGGGCGTAGCAATATGGCCACCGACCCCGCCAACGGGGGACCAAGACCCATGAGACATGCGAGTCCGTGTCCCCGGGCCGAACCCATCCACGCCGGGAACACTGCCCAATGACCTGAGCCGCTCGATGGGAGCAGACGCGGTTGCAAGATCGCGGCAGGCGGCGCACGACCCTGACCGTCGCCTCCAGCTCGAACACCGGCGAGCCCCGTTACGTGAGAGCGTCTTGCGATCCCGTCGGCAGCGACTATCCGACGGTAGGAACGAGCCCGGCCACGGCTCGGGTCGGCGGCGAGCAGGGCGTTTTACTGGCGGGGCAAGACCTTCTCCGACCCGTTGGACGACGATCGCTTCCCCTTTCCCTTCCTCGCTTCCGACAGATCCGCTCTAGGCTCCTGTTCCGGGGCGGGGCATCGCTCGGTCGTGGGATGCGTCGGGCTGAGCCGCTACCACCCCCACGAAAGGACGACGCCTCCGCGGATCTGCGGAGCGAAGATGTACTCGGCAATCTGGTCAAAGCCGGTCAGGTAGCGACCAGCGAAGTCGCCGTCGGCTCGGTATCGATGCAATGCGAGGGACACCTCGGCTCCAATGGCCAGCCGTGCGGGCAACAAGATCTGGAATCCTGCTCCGAGTTGGACCCCCAAACCGACATCGCGCTCGCGGCCGATTCTGTCGCCGTCATCGTGCACGACGGTGTCGTGCACTGCCATCCCCACGCCGAGCAATCCGTAGGTGAAGGCTCGCTTCCCCCCGCCCAACCGAACGGTGGGAATCAGGCCGATCTCATGACCCGACCGGTTGAACCCTGGCCCCTCGATTCCGGCGGATTTATAGAGATCGCCAACGACGTCATGAGACAGATCCAGCCCTGCGATGAGCCCGAATGAGCGCCCCGGCCGAAACCGGTAGCCGACCGACGCACCCCAGCGAAACGAGGGGGCCCCGCGCCAGTCCCCCAAGGAGTACGCCGCGCCCACGGGTCCGAGTTGAACGTGTGGAGTGTGCCTGGACGGGGCGTCGGGCTCCGCCTGCACGGGCGCGGTCGCGATACTCGTGACGATCGCGGCGGCCACGATTACCGTGCGTCGCAGTCCAAGTGAACAACTCGCGTAGCACCAGTCCATGCCGCACACTGTACTCGCTGGCTCGACAGCCGGGTGAGGTCTCGCTGTGACTGCTGTCCTCGCGAAGCCCGTGATGCGGGCGCCCAGACCGGTCTCCTTCGCGGCGGGCAGCCAAGTGAGCGAAAATCGAAGCCGCGTAGTTCTGGACGAGCTTGGGACGAAACGCCCTTCCGCCGTGCACCGATTGCGAGTCCGTCCGCGGGCCCAGCGCTGCTGCGCATCGGCACCGAATGTCGAACGTCGTGGCGACTGGGTTGGGATTGGGTGCGGCATCGTGGCCATGGCGCCCCCGCGGCCTCGGCCATCGGGATGGATGCGATCGCATGTCGCTGCATGACGCGGGCCGAGTGTTGGCGGTTTTCCATGGGCCACAACGCCGTCAGCGGCAGCTGCCTGGCGAGGCTGCGCTTCGAAGGCGCATCGGGTCATGCGTCGAGGAGCGAAAACACTGCCACAGCGGTCGGGGGCGGTGTTATGGCGCGTGGAAAAC
>JAHZJA010001358.1 GCA_022601155.1 Deltaproteobacteria bacterium
CAACGACAACGACGACAACGGTGGTGTGGTGTCAGCGTCGCTGCACACCCCCGGCGATGTCGACTGGTACCAGTACCAAGGCGATGACGACGTCACCGGTAACGTCAATCCCGAGCGCGAAGTGGTCGCCTCGGCAGGCCTACGGCTGTGCAAGTTCCTCGAGTGCAACGTGGGGCTGGACGAGACCGAGTTCGAGTGTCCGGTGGGCACGCAGTATGGCCTGTCGCCGATGGGCCGGGCGGGCTGCTGTGCCGAGGGCGGCGTGGCCCTGCCCGACCTCAACTGCACCGGAACCTTCGACGACAGCGCCACCGTCTACATCCGTGTCGACGCCCCCGAGCGCCCCTGCGTGACGTACAGCGTCGCGTATCACTACTAATCCCTCGACCCCACACACTGCCATGGTCGACTACGTCGGACGCATCTTTCGCCCGCCCAGCGAGGCCCCCAGCTTCCTGCTGCAGGTCACGGTGGGCTGCAGCCACAACCGCTGTGCCTACTGCGACATGTACCGGGACAAGCAGTTCCGCCCCAAGAGCTGGGACACCATCGCGGCCGACATCGCCGAGGCTGCGGCCATGGGTCCGCGCTTCCGCCGGGTGTTCCTGTGCGACGGCGACGCCCTCATCTTGCCCACCCGCAAGCTGTTGCCGGTCCTCGAGGCCATCAAGGAGCAGCTGCCGTGGGTGGAGCGCGTGGGTGTGTATGGCGACACCCGCAGCGTGGGGCGCAAGAGTGTCGAGGAGCTCACCGCCCTGCGGGAGGCCGGGCTGGGCATCGTCTACCACGGCATGGAGTCGGGCGATGACGAGACCCTCACCCGCATCGACAAGGGGGGCACCGCCGAGCAGTGCGTCGACACGGCGCACAAGCTCCGCGCCGCGGGGCTTCGCCACTCGGTGATGGTGTTGCTGGGAATCGGCGGCAAGGACCGCACCCGCGAGCACGCCCAGGCCACGGCTCGGGTCCTCAGTGAGATGGATCCGCCCTACGTCGGCGCGCTGACGACCACCGTCGTGCCCGGCACCCCGCTGGCACAGATGGAGGCACGCGGCGAGTTCGAGCTGCCCGAGAAATTCGAGCTGCTCACCGAGCTGCGCGAGATCGTGGCCGGCAGCAACTTCTCGGCCTGCCGGTTCTCCGCCAACCACGCCAGCAACTATCTGCCCCTGCGCGCCGACCTGCCGTCGCACAAACCGCAGTTGGTCGCGATGCTCGACCAGGTGCTCGAGGTCAGGGACGAGGCGCTGCTCAAGCCCGAGGCGCTTCGAGGCCTCTGACCGCGCAGCGGTCGTGCATGGCGGGGCGACGACTGCGGCCGGATCACGACCATGGCCGCCCAGGGGCGGGCACGACCCGCTGGCGCCCATGCGCGCGGCGTTGGTCTGTGCAACGCCACACGCGCAGCAGCCCCGGGCAGGGGCCTACTGAGCGGCTTTGGGGACGGCCTTGTCCTGCGCCTGCACCACCGTCAACGCGGTCATCAGGACGATCGAGTCCACGTCGCAGTCGCGCTCGAGCACGGTCACCGGGTGGGCCATCCCCAGCAGGACCGGTCCGACGACCGTCTGGTTGCCCAGCTCGCGCATGAGCTTGTACGCGATGTTGCCCGCATCGAGGTTGGGGAACACCAGCACGTTGGCGGGGCCCGTCAGCCGTGAGAACGGGAAGGTCTGCTGCTGGAGCGCATAGTCCAGCGCAACGTTGGCTTGTACCTCGCCCTCCACCTCGAGATCGGGCCGGCGCTCCCGCAGCATCGCCGTGGCACGAGCCACCTTCTCGGCCTCGGGGTGACGCACCGAGCCAAAGCTCGACATGCTCAACATCGCCACGCGAGGCTTGATGTCGTAGGTGCTCGCAGCATCGGCCACCGACTCGGCGATGTCCGCCAGCGCTTCGGAATCGATGTCGAGGTTCACCGTGGTGTCGGCGAACAGCAGCATCCCGCGCTGGTGGTGGAGCACCATGTACATCCCGGCGGTACGACGCGCGCCGGGAGCCAAGCCCAAGATCGACAGCGCGGGGCGGATGACATCGGGATAGTGGGCATTGATCCCCGACACGATCCCATCGGCTCGACCCTGGCGCACCATCATCATCCCGAAATGGTTGCGCTCCCGCATGCGCTGCTCGGCTTCCTTGCGATCGATTCCTCGGCGCTGCCGACGAGCGTAGTACTGCTCGACGTACTGCTCGCGGTCGGCGTCGACCATGGGGTCGACCATGTGCACGCGCTCGAGGTCGATGTCGATGTCGTGCTCGGCAACGACGGCGCGGATTCGGTCGGGCTGCCCCAGCAAGATCGGGCGGGCCACGCCTTCATCGAGCACGATCGCACACGCCTGGAGGATCCGCGGGTCGTCGCCCTCGGAGAACACGATGCGTTGGGGACGGTTGCTCGCCTGCTTGATGAACCGCCGAATCACCGTCGACGAGTGTCCCAGCAGTGTCCGCAGGTGCTCTCGGTATGTGGGCACCTCGAACCCTTCCACCTGCGCCACGCCGCTGTCGACGGCCGCTTGCGCCACCGCAGGGGCCACCCAGTACAGCACGCGCGGGTCGAACGGCTTGGGGATGATGTAGTCGGGACCAAACGAGAACTCCGCCCCGTAGGCGAGGTTGACCACGTTGGGCACCTCGCGGCGGGCGAGCTCGGCGATCGAGTGCGCTGCAGCGACCTTCATCGCCTCGTTGATCGCCGTTGCTCGCACATCGAGCGCCCCTCGAAAGATGAACGGGAAGCCCAGCACGTTGTTGACCTGGTTGTTGGTGTCGCTACGACCGGTGGCCACGATCGCATCGGGCCGGGCCATCTTCGCCTCGTCGTAGGGGATCTCGGGGTTGGGGTTGGCCAGCGCGAAGATGATCGGCCGCGGCGCCATCGTCTCCACCATCTGCGTGGACACCAGCCCTCCCACCGACAGGCCGAGCAACACATCGGCGCCCTGCAGCGCGTCAGCCAGGGTGCGCGCAGAGGTCTCGCGCACGAACTGCTCCTTGATCGAGTTCATCCGCTCGGTACGCCCGGCGTAGATGACCCCCGTCGAGTCGACCATCACCAGGTTGTTGGCCTGCACGCCGAGGCTGATGAAGAACCGGGCACACGCCACGGCCGAGGCCCCTGCCCCGCTCACCACCACCCGCAGCGACTCGATCGACTTTTCCTGGAGGTGGGCTGCGTTGAGCAGCGCTGCCCCGGAGATGATCGCCGTGTCGTGTTGGTCGTCGTGGAACACCGGGATGTTCATGCGCCGCTTGAGCTCCTCCTCCACGTAGAAGCTCTCGGGTGCCTTGATGTCCTCGAGG